>JBBSXH010000050.1:0-6465 GCA_038045865.1 Nanobdellota archaeon | reverse complement strand
AAAGCCGAAGGCTTTAATCTAATTTTCGTTTAGAGAATTCTCATATCATCTATGTAAATCATGTTTCAAATGAAAAAATTAAATTTAAATATGCTGTGATTAACAATTATCTTATCCTCTGCAAATCTTAAGAAATTAAAGCCAAAGCTCGAAAAGATTTAGAAGATATTAAAAGAAAAAAAGATAATTAGGTTAGCAAAGCTTCCTAATTTTGAGAGTACATTCATCTCTTTTTAACATTCTTTATCAAATATTTTATATCAGTATAAACAGGAATATCTTTTATCTTAAATAATTTCACAGATAAAAACCAAATTCCAATTACAAAAATTGTGCTTAAACCATACCATACTAGTTTATGAGTTAAATCAAAAAACTCAAAATTATTAACTAATAAAACTGATAAAACAACAATTCTTAAGATATTAATTAAAAACAATAAAACTATTGAGAAAAAAATAGAATAAATTCTTGTTTTTACTTTCATAGGTGTTGATAAATTTAAGATTAATAATAGCAAAAAAGCAGAACCAGCAACACAGGCAGGACTTATTTCAATCATTGTTTTTAGATTTATAAAAAGAATGTCTTTGTTAATCGAAACCTGATAAAATAATTTTAATAAAAAAGCTGTAAAATAAATTGTAATAGGAGTTAAAATTTTATAAATTAGTGGAAGGGAAATTACTAACCCTAAAAGAAGAATAACCCTCAATAATAACCTTGCAGGTTTTAAATTTCTTAATTTTCTCATAATTCAGATAAGAGAAACCTATTTAAATAATTAACTCCAAAGGATTATATGAAAAAGAGAGCTGTATTCATAACTGGGTTATTAATGTCTATAATTCTAACATTAATTGTTTTCTTGTATGATTCAAAAATAATTAAATTTTTTAGTTTAATAAGAACAGAATATTTTGATTATCTTTTCTTAAGTGTTACTTTTGCAAGCAATACTTTTATAATATTCTTTTTTTTAACTACTTTGTTCTTATGGAAAGAACATAAAAGAAAATGGATTCTTCCACTATGGCTTTCAAGTTTATTTGCAGGAATTATTAGTTATCTTCTTAAGGTTATGGTTATGAGGTCAAGGCCTTTCCAAGAACAATTAATATCTGTTTTGCAAATTGCATTTCATTTTATGAGAAATAATTTTTTAAGTTGGAATACCAGTTTTCCAAGTTTTCAAGCAATGCTCGTCTTTGCTGCACTGCCTATCTTGAATAAAGAATTCAGAAAATTCAAATATGTTTGGTTTGTATTCGCATGTTTAGTTGGATTTTCAAGAGTTTATTTTGGGGTTCATTATCTTTCTGATGTTTTAGCAGGAGCAATAATAGGATATTTAATTGGATTTGCCATGATGAAATTAGAAGAAAAATATAATTTTGGTTTAAGTTTAATGAGAAAGTTAAGAATAAGTAATTAAAAATTGTTTTCTTCCAAATAATACTAATATCTAGTGTTACATAAATTGTATCACTTTATCTATTAAGTGTTACATAAATTGTATCACTTTAGAAAGATTTAAAAAGTCTAATTTAGTATATTTTATATGGATAGAGAAAAACTTTATTATGTTTTATTTGAACAGCAGAAAGAACTGAATGATGAAACTATTTTTGTAAGTAGAACACTAACTAAAAAAGTACTCTCTTTCACACATTTAAAACTTCCAATTATAATCACTGGAGTTAGAAGGTCTGGAAAGTCAACTTTATTGCACATAGTAAAAAATAACTTAAAGTTAAAAGAAAAAGAATTCCTTTACATAAATTTTAATGATGAAAGACTAGTCAATTTTGAAATAGAAGATTTTCAAAAAATTTTAGATTTTTTAAATGAACAAAACTACAAAGAAAATTGCCCTCTATTTTTAGATGAAATTCAAGAAACAATAGGCTGGGAAAAATGGATAGATCGAATAAAAGAAAAACATTTGATTTTTATAACTGGGTCAAATTCAAAATTATTAAGTAAAGAAATATCAAGTATTCTAACAGGCAGATCTATCAGCATAAGTCTTTATCCATTTAGTTTTAAAGAATTTTTAGATGCTAAAAAAATTAAAATAGAAAACTGGAAGCTAGATCTTAAGGTTCAATCAAGTTTAAGAAAAGAATTTTTAGATTTCCTTTTTTCTGGAGGAATTCCTAAAGTAATTGTAGAAAATGACAAAAGATTGATAAAAGAAAATTATGAAAATATATTATACAGGGATATCATAAAAAGATTTAATAAAAATCTAGAGAAACCAATTAAAGAGATATCTGTTTATTTGTTGTCTAATGTTTCAAACGAGCTGAGTACAAGATCTCTATCAAAAACAATTCAAATAAAAAATTTATCTACTGTTAAATCAATATTAGAGACATTTGAGAATGCATTCCTTTTCTTCTTTATTAATAAATTTGATTTTTCAATAAAAAAGCAGATTCAAAATCCAAGAAAAATTTATTGTGTTGATAATGGATTTGTAACAGAAATTGGATTTAAATTTTCAGAAAATAAAGGCAGACTTCTTGAAAATTTAGTATTTACAGAATTAAAGAGAAATGGAAACGAGATTTATTATTTCTCTGAAAAAGGAGAATGTGATTTTGTAATAAGGGAAGGAGCAAAAGTATCAAAAGCAATTCAGGTTTGTTATGATTTAAATGAGGAAAACAGAGAAAGAGAAATAAATGGTTTAATTGAAGCTTTAAATAAATTCAAATTAAAAGAGGGATTAATTTTAACCTATGATAAAGATGATGAATTTAAGATTGAAAATAAAAAAATAAAAGTTATGCCTATATGGAAATGGATTTTAGAAGAGGTTTAATTTTAGAAATTAAATTACTTCTTGAGTAAGTCATAGCCTATCATTTTTCACTTCTAAAAATAATTTTATTCTTTAAACTATTAAATATTGCTCTTAACAAAACTTGCCACTCCTCTTTCACTGGAGAATTTAAGCAGATATTAATTAATTCAAAAACCGAGCGCGAGCAACTCTACTAATTATTTAATGATTAAGATATTCTAGCAGAGTTGCGAGTAGAAACAAACGAGGTATTAATATTCCTCCCCCTAAACAAATTATAATCTAACCCTTATTAATAATTCCTCCAACAAAACTTATTATTCTCCTCATAAAAATATGGTTTATATTGATACCAACCCATAGCCGTTTTTTAACCCAGCTCTCGCCCAACCCTCAAAAAAAAAAAGAAAAAAAAGAAAAAAATAAAAATTTTAACTTACTTAAGCACTTGCAATAGGATAAACCTGTGAAGTACCAACATCAGTCTTGATTGTCTTTTCAGCAACTAATTTTGCAGCACTAATAGTATCAGCACCTTCATAACCAGCAACAAGTATTGCTACTTTTGCAGCATTGTAAGGTGAAGCAACTGTCTTAATTATGTATTGATTTACACCCACTAATGTTTTTTCAGTGAATGCTTCAGCACATAATGGAACATCGCTTCCTAATATCTTAGCAGCAGCAGCATTAATACAGCTTCCTCCAACAACAACTAGATTATTATCTTTAACAGTATCAACTTTTGAGTCATCAACAATTAAAGCCAATCCGCCAGTAGCAGTTGTACCTGCACTAACAGCACCTGAAGTTACGAAAACTTTAGGTGTTACAATAGATTCAGGAACTTTTACCTTAATATTATCAGGTGAACTAGATGGATTAATATAATCTATCTCATTACCATAATAATCTATGTAAGTTGAATGCGTACTATCTGCTGGATCTGATTCCCAAAGAGAATAGTTTCCTCCACTAGCAGTTGTACCAAATTCACCATCACTATTATTCTTATAAGTCATAGTGAATAAGGTTGGTCTTCCAGTTAAATCCAACTTATCTCCATCTCTATTTGTATCATCTATAGACATAATTACAGTCCACAAACCAGCAGCACCATTACTAGCAGTACCAGTACTGGTTAATGTAGCATTTGAATCTGTGATGTTAATCAAAACATTATATTTTGTTCTAAAATAGTTTGAGATACTATCATTAGCAAGATATGTGCCATCAGCCCATTCACCAGCAGACAAAAGTATTTTACAATCAATTGCAGATGCGCATGAAGTTCCATTAGTAAAACTAAATGTAGTTCCACCTAATTTAAGGTCTGCAGTGCCTGCAGTAGCCAAAGTTACTTCTTTACCAGAATCTACTCCTAAAATATTAAATTTCATCTTAGGACTAGTATCAGATGTTTTATCAGCACCTTTATATTGCACTACATAACTTCTTGCATTGCCTGAATTAGCAGCAAGAGTCGGGTCTGCAGTATTTAAGATAAAGTATTGATTTTTTGATATATTAGTTAAAGAAGGGGCTAAGATTAATTCATAACCTGCTTTTTCTCCTCCATATACTCCAGTTGTATTAGTAAACATCAATGGTGTATCAATTTTATCTCCATTAAAGTTTTCAAAGTTTAAAACTATCCTACTATCTGTAGATTTTTTTAAATCTATAGTTTCATAAGTAGCATCTCCTAATCCTTTAAAAATTATATCCCAATTTTGAGATATTAATACTTGTGGCTCATCTAAATCCGTAGCTTCACTTAACTTACCATTCACAGGAACATATAAATCATCTTCTGCAGTCATATTAATAGTAATACTATCAATAGAAACATCTCCAGAAGCATATGTTTCAGCAATTGTAACCTTAGCATTATTTATTGTTTCAGCATTTACAATCAAATCTGAACCATCATCTAAGAAAAGTTTATCTGCACCGACATAAGCAGTTGCCTGCATTATACCTCCTGAAAAACTTTGATAAGTAATTTCTGAAACTCCTAAATAAGTTCCATCAGAAAGTTTTTCAGTATCTCCTGCATTTAATTTAGCAGTAGTTTGTCCATCAACAGTAAATTGAGCTTGTGTTGCTGAAGAAACCAAAACACTTATTGTTTTGCCTCCAACGGTTAGCTCTTCACCATTATTGATAACAACTTTGTTAGCACCACTCATTAGTGTTAAGTCAGTATTAGTGGCTGAACTATTTACAGCAGTGATAATTGTATAAGTTTTTCCTAAAATAGTAATCTCTTCATCATCAATATCTTCTAATGTACTTACAGCAACATCAGATTCAAGATTAGTAGTAAAATCTAGTACATATCTTGCAATAAGTTGACCACTATTTATTTTATAGAATAAACCAACATTGTCATCTCCATCATCTTGGTATTTAACCATAGATGAGACATTATCATCAAAATAAAAGAATTGCTCATATTTTGCAGCACCCTTTTCATTGTCTATTTGTCCATCTGCCAAAAGTGGCAAATCTTCTTTATCAATGTAAGTAGCTACACCATTTATTGCTTCTCCTATTTCTAACTTATCTGCAGTTGTTTTAACTTGCCAAGAACCTTCAGGGATGTTTATATCACCAACACTACTAACTTTTCCGATAGCAGTTTGAATGTTTACAGCAGCAGCCATATCCATTTGAACATTTCCATTTGCACCATATACAATAGCAGAGCCACTGTCAAATGGAGCAGGGAATGTAGCAGCGCTAGCAAATCCTAAAGTACTTGATAACATCACAGCACTTGCGATTATTGACATTATTTTTCTAAATTTCATTATTTTTTAAACCTCCTTTCAAAAATGTTAAATGTTATGTCTTAATAGCTTTTTTAATTGCTATTTGACACCTCTTTCTGCAATCTCTATAAGTCTCTCTGTATTATCTGGCCAGTTTTTAAGTTGTTTAAATTAAATTAAACAACAAATATCCTAATCAAAATTCCTTTAAAAAGCTTTCGAAACAATAGTTAAAATATGTACTTAAAATACCTATTTTTAGAAGTTCATTTATAAACCTTTTGGTGTAATTTGATTATAGGGGCGAGGTTTTAAAGTAGGTTATTAAGAGCCAGAAACAACATACACCATTTTCTTTAACATATGTTGTATAAAATAACATATATAAGTCCCTCATATCCTCTGGATATATGGAAAAATTTATATACTATCCTATCTTTTAGTGTTTATGGCTAAAAAAAAGGGAAACATAAAGACAAAATCAATTACTATTTCAGAAAAAGAAGGTACTTTTTCAACACTATTTCACAAGTTTAAAAGTAAAGCACCAGCTAACTCAGAAATTGCAAGTTTAAGGCAATTATTAAGTAATGAAAAAGCAAGACTTATTCACATGATAAGAACAAAAAAACCAGATTCTATCTATGGTTTAGCAAAGCTAGTTAATAGGGATTTTAAGGCAGTTAGGCAAGATATTAAATTATTAGAGCAATTTGGCATAGTAGAATTAATATCTTTTCATAAGAATGGAAGAGAGCTATTAAAGCCCATTATAGAGACAGATAAATTGATTGTTACGATTGAATTGTAAAGGTATATAATCAGTAGATGAGCTTTCTCAACTAAAATTAGCTCATTTATATAAATAATTGGTTT
>JBBSXH010000049.1:0-4159 GCA_038045865.1 Nanobdellota archaeon | reverse complement strand
GATTTATTTTCTGCTTTAACTAATGCTCTTGCTCCTCCACTTAAATCTAAACCTGTTTTAATTTTTGTTTTAGGAATATCTGCAACAGTGATTAATGGAGATTGATCTGAAAATAAAATAAATTCAGAATCTTTTGTGGTGATAATTAATTTTGTTGAATTTTCTACTGGAAAAATTGAATTAATTATATCTTGATAATCTTGAACATTATTAACTATTTTTCCATTAATTGATTTGATTATGCTTCCTGTTCTTAATCCAGTATCAAAAGCAGTTGAATTTTTTTCTACACTTTTAATTATTACTCCTTTTTCAAAATTAAAACCAATAAGCAATGCTGCACCCATTAATACTCCAATCAATAGCCAAATTTTCCAAGATAATTTTATCATTCTACCCTCTTTTTCTCGCAATACCATTTAATTATACTCATATTAGTTAGCCAAGTATTAACCAAATCTGCAAATAATCCTAATGCAAGAATCAAAAATATTTGTCTAAATGAATCTGGAAGAGCAGAAACTATAAAAAATGAAGGTATAACTGCTATTAATGCTGTTATAGTCATAAAACTACCTGTTTTAAATGCTCTAAAAAGTCTTTGATTCAAATGTCCTGCTTTTCCTCTTAAAGCTCTTGTTGTTAATAAAAGATCTGTATCAACAGAATAACCAATTAACATTAAAAATGCTGCAATACCTGCTGCTGAAATCTTAATGCCTAAAAAATTAAGTAATGCCAAAGGCATAACAATATCAGCAAAAACAGAAAAAATTACAGCAATACTTGGAATAAATGTTCTAAATAAAAGAAATATTACAAAAGACATTAATAAAAATGATATTATTAATGCAATCATTAATTGTTTGTAAAAACTTGCACTTAATGATGGGCCTGTGAATTCTATACTTGAATTTTCTGTTGTTAATTTATAATCTAAAATTTTTTCTATAGCAGATGCAATCTCTTCTCTATTTGCAGAAGTCTCAATAGTTGTTGAAATAGGTTTTCCTGTTCTTGAATTTGTAATTTTTCTAAAAGTCACATCTGAAAATTGAGTTTTTAATTGTGATTCAAGAGTTTGAGTATCAACGTCTCCTATCAAAGTAATTGTTGTTCCACCAGTTAAAGAAGAATCTTTAAGCATAATATCTCCATTTTTTGAATAAAAATAACCAATATAAGCTAAAGAAATTATTAAGAGAATAATTGGAATTATAAGAATTTTTTTATAATTATTATTATAAAAAGTGCTGACTTTATTATGTGTTTCTGTTTGTTGAGGTTCCATTATTTGTTTTGAAATGTTATGCGCTACCGCGCATTTTACTTTTTGTTTTATTTTAGTGACTTAAGTCAAATGCGCGGGCCGGGAATTGAACCCGGAACAATTCGTTTCTCCATTGTAAATTTGGAAGCGAATGATTATACCATTTAACTACCCACGCTTAATTTATCCTATTATTAAAGGTTTATAAGTTTATTTGAACTTAGTAAATTTACGCCCTCGGTAGGAGTTGAACCTACAACCTTGAGCTTAGGATGCTCCTGCGCTATCCAATTGCGCCACGAGGGCATAGCTTTTAAAACCCATATTAGTTTAAAAAATCTATGATAGTTAAACTCTTGGGTATTTTAGATATTTTTGTTGGAATTTGTTTTTGGTTATTTGGATTATTTAATATCATTCCAAGTAGCTTTATATTTATATTAGGATTATTCTTATTAGGAAAAGGGATTGTTTTTCTTGCAGGATTTAGTGTTGCAAGTATTTTAGATATTTTATTTGGAATAATTATTTTAACTGGAGCTAGTTTTGTATTTCCAAAAATAATTGTAATTTTAGTTTCTATGTTTATTGTACAAAAAGGAATTTTTAGTCTGGCTGGTTAAAGGTTTTAATATTTGTTCTATTCCTCCTTCAATTTTTATTTTATTCTCAATATTGTAAATTGAACCCCCTACCATTTAATAATATCGATGTTAATTATTAATAAATATCAGTGAAATCTTCGAGCATGAGGAGAAGATTTGTATAAGTGAAGTAAATAGGGTTTAAGAATCAAGATTAATTTAACATCCAATAATATTTCTTCCAATCATCTTCATAGAATGATCTAAGAAACCCTTTAAAGAAAAGTTTTGTTTATCGTTTGAATAATCTTTATGTTGTTTTATTGAGTTTCTTAAAGAAGCAATAAATTTATTTGGTTCAAATTCTGAAGGCATGTCTAAAATCGTCTGGCTTGAACCTATTTCATATAAAGAATGTCCATCTGAAAATGAAACTGCTCCTATATCATAATGGTCTTTAATTAATTCATAAAAAATTTTTGCGTTTTTATTTCCATAAATTGCTTCACCACTATGAACCTCTATTGCATCAAAAGCTCTTATTAGTTGAGGGTTGTTTATTAGATAGTTTCCACAACCTTGAAAAAAGAAAGGATGAGTTGCAATGATTACATTATGCTCCTTATTATCTTTTGCTTCTTTTAATACATCTTCTAAATCTTTTGATTTTATGTGTTTATCTTTTTCTAAGCCCAAAACTAAAACATGTCCTTGTTTTGTAAAAACCTCTTGGCCTTTTACAACAAAAAGATTTTTTGATGGAAGATAAATAAAACTCTTAAAATCTTCTCTCCCATAACCTTTTAAATTTACAAAAAATTCATATCTGTTATCTTCCCCATTGCATATTCCTAAAATACCTGCAGGTCCTAATTGTCTACTTGAAATATTGATTACTTGATTAAAATCTCCATTATATTTATTTGTTCCAAGATGATTGTGTAAATCTGTATTTATTTTAATTGTTTCCATATTATTTTATCAGAACTCTCTTTCCTTTAGGGTTATGCGGGGGGTAGGGATCGAACCTACGAAGGCACTAAGCCACAGCATTTTGAGTGCTGCCCATTTGACCGCTTTGGTACCCCCGCATCTTGTTAAAAATCCTAAAATTAACAGGTATAAAAAGCTTTATAAATGAAGTATTTTAGGTATATTTGAGAACGACCATAATAACCTGGTAATACCTGTTCCCATTCCGAACACAGAAGTCAAGCAGGTTATGTTGTTTGTGGTAGTATCCTAACGGACGTGAAGCTAACAAGTTGTTCTCACTCATATTTTAAAAGATAAATTAAATAAAAATTAACGAAACAAAATGATTATACCAATTAGATGTTTGAGTTGTGGAAAACCAATAGCACACCTTTGGCAAGAATTCAAAGAAAGAACTGAAAAAGGTGAAGATGCAAAAAAAATTCTTGATGAATTAGGAATAGAAAGATTTTGTTGCAGAAGCATATTTTTAGGGCAAGTTGATAATTTAGAATTGATTAATAAGTTCAAGAAATTTTAAGAAAATTTTAATTTTGTTAGTAAAATATTATTTTACTTAAAGATAATCCTCAAAAAAATCTCCTCATGCTCAATTTTTTCGCTGATTGTTTTATTAATATTATCAAAAAAAAAGAGAGGGTTAATTTGGCGAGCAAGAGGAGCCAAATGAATAAGTATCTTTAGTTAAAAAGCGTATTAGAAGTAATTTTAGCAACTTAGTTTTATATCAGTTTATATCTACTTATTTTATTACATTTTTTACATTTGATAATTTT
Source organism: Nanobdellota archaeon (assembly GCA_038045865.1). Taxonomy (GTDB): domain Archaea; phylum Nanobdellota; class Nanobdellia; order Pacearchaeales; family GW2011-AR1; genus ARS1285. Next base: position 533 of record JBBSXH010000049.1, on the reverse strand, counting down.
AAATTTGTTTTTTATTCTGATTTGAGAATTTTGTGAATTAAATAAAGAATAACATTTTTTGCAGAATTTTTGTTTGAATTTACCTAATTTAATATTTTTAGACATTGCTAACTTCTTTATTTTTTTAATATCTTTAAAATTCAGATTTTCTGAAATTTCATTAATTAATTTTTCTGTTTCTGATTTGCTTAACTTTTTATCTTTCATAAAGTTATTAAACAAGAAGAGTATAAAAATTATATGAAACCCTTCCCAACTCTCAAATCAAAGAGCCCTTTTTCGAAAAAAGTCCTCGGACAAAAAAGAACTTTTGATGCTAAAAGTTCAGTCAAAAGCAATTCATCTAATTTCCCTAAATTAGATTCAAAATTAATCCTTGCACCAATACATCAGGTTACAAATCTTGCTTTTAGATTAATGTGCAAAGAATATGGGGCAGGATTAGTTTGCACTCAATTATTAAGTGCTAATGCTCTTGCAATAAAAAATGAGCCAACCCTCTTACTCGCTAAAACAAATAAAAAAGAAAGTCC
>JBBSXH010000048.1:0-13255 GCA_038045865.1 Nanobdellota archaeon | reverse complement strand
TTGCACATGAGGTTTCTGCAGATTTAGCACCATATCTTGCTTTTATTTCTACAGTTTGGCATGAGATAATAACTTGGTATGGTTATTCTTCTGTTGGGCTTTTTTCTGAAAAGCCATCGTCGTTTTCCTGGGAAGACTTGTATTCTGATTTAATGGGTTCAAATATTGCTTCAGAATCATTAAAAAGCAAAAAAGATTTTGAGGCAGAAGTTACAAGTATTATGCGCAAACATTTAATTGAACTTGATGTTCAGGAAAAAAGTGTTGCTAAATCTGCAACAAAAACAATTAGAGGAAAATGGTTTAGTGGTATGTGTTATCCTGCGATTCATATGATGAAAAGAAGTTTTGATATAGGATTAGATAATGGATGCATTACTCCCTGGCTTGTTCCTGGAATTTGCAAAAATCCAAGTCCTAAATCATACTGCTTTATTCATCATCTTGAAAATATTTCTCAAAGGGGTTTTTCTTTTAAATTAACTCTTTTTCCAAAAGAAATGCAAAGCAAGAAGATTCTTAAACTTGTGCAGAAAGATGAAAAAATTAATTACCTTTTGCCAGAAACAGATTTTTTGAAAATAGTTGAGAGTATAAAGCAAGAGGCGATTAAAGAGCAGGGAGTTAATGTAGGTGAGCAGGATTTTTGATAGTTTTGATTAGAGAGTAATTTGAAAAATTTAATTTTGAAAGGAAAAATATTTTTATGAGAAGATTAATCAAAGAAACTTTTAATTAAGGAGATGTTTATGAATTTTACTTTTAAGAATAAAAGAGTTAGGGCTGATAGTTTTATTTTTTTGAGCACCTTGTTTGTTTTGGTTCCTGGCTCTTTTATTCTGGCTGGTACTTATTTTTGTGTTGTGTATTTAAGGAAATTGTTTTTGTAAAATAAAAATTTAATTAATTTAAAAATTTGAAAGGAAAAATGTTATGAAAAAAAGAATATTGATAATTTGTTTGTGTATTTGTTTGATTTTATTCACTTTTATTTCAAGTGGATGCAATGAAACAAAGATTATTACCTGGGAAAAAGATGCTAATTCTATGCAGTCAAGCATTCCCCCAACTAATAGAGATGGTAAATCAATTCATCTTGCTGGAGATGAAAAAGAGATTATTCCTAATGTGGGAATTAAGTTTTAATTTTTAATTTTTGAAAGGAAGTGTTTTATGAAAAATTTAATTACAATTTGTTTAATGTTTTGTGTTGTTGCATCTTTGGGTTTTGTTTCTGGTTGTATTGAGATGACTGGAAACAAGGGAGTTGATACTGGGATTGTTGGTGGCGGAGTTGGTGCTCTTGCAGGACAACTGATTGGAAGAAACACAAAGTCAACTCTTATTGGTGCAGGTATTGGTGCTCTTGGTGGTTATATTATCGGCGAAGGGCAGAAAACAAAAGAAGAAATGGCTGAATTAAGAGCACAGCAGAATATTGAGATGGTTGTTATTCAAAACACCAATGGTTCGACGAGCACAGTTATTCTTAGAAAAGATGGTTATGGAGGTTATATTGGACCCCGAGGAGAAAGATATAATTCTATGCCCACTCAAGAACAACTAAGGCAAGTGTATGGGATGTAGATTGTTTAATTGGTTTGATGTTTGTTGAGAGCTCAAGTGAAAGTTTTTCTTTTTGTGCCACGACTGAAGAAAAATAAGTAGCTTGGGCTCTTTTTTGTTTTGTAAAAAATTAATTTAAAATTTTGAAAGGAAAAAGAATTATGAAAAAGTTATTGAAGACATTTGAAAATTATGGTGGTTGGATTTTTTGCCTTGTTTTGGCTATTAGTTGGTTGCTCTTGATTTTAATCTTACAAATATTGATTCCAAATCAAGCTCAATATAGAATTGATGAGCCAATTATCTCGATGTTTCTTCCTATTGGACTTGTATTTGGTGTGCTTTTGTTTTCTCTGGGCATTTCTTTTTTAATCTGTTTGATAATTGATGCTTGTAAACAAGAAAGGAGTAAACAAACTAAATCAGAGAAAGTTGTAACAGAAGAAGAACCAGTAGAAAAATCAGAAAAAGAAAGTAGTATTCTTCCTTTGAGATTGGTTCTTATTTTGATGTTTTTATTTGGTGCTTCTGGATTTTCAGTAGGGTTAGTTCTTGTAGAGATTTTCAAAACATCAATGGTAATTGCATTTCTTATGGCTAGTGCATTTGCTATCTTAGGGTTTATTGCATCTGTGTTTGTTGCAGGGATATTTGATATATCTGACTCTCTTGATAATATCAAAAAAGTTATTGAAGAATTAAAACAAATCAAATGATTTTTGCAAGTCTTTACAATGTTAGTTCATGTTTTAAATTTTAGCAAGTGTTTTGCTAAAACAAAAAAGTAAAAGTAAATTAAAATTAATTTTTTATTCACATTTTTTAAAGGAGTTTTGTTATGAAAAGTTTAAAAAAAGTTTTTGTTGTGATGTTTGTGATTGTTGGATTGGGTTTATTTTCTGGTTCTGCATTTTGCGGTACTGAATGGGGGCATACACCTCATGGACATTTTGATGCTAACCCAACTGACTTAGCAGCATTTGGAAGTCCGATGTTGGATGGTAATGGGATTATCTACACTGTGAAGGCAGGGATTATTGACCCAGACCATATTTGGGGTTGTGGTAGAAAAACCTTTGCTGCTTACAATAAGGCTTACTCTACATTGATGGCTGGAAATTCTGAATTTACTTCAAATGGAATACAGGTTAGTATAATTTATCCTGCTAATTGGAGTGGATTATCTGATTTAGATAAAAAAGCTCTTGCTCAAGAAGTCGCATTAAAGTTAGGTGAAACTATTGGTTTTCATTGCGAAATTTATCATGAACTTCAGACATTTTGGGGTGGTGGTATTGATTATGAATCTTCTTTTTCCTGCGAAGATTTGTATTCTGATGCTCTTGGTGCAAAATTGGCTATGCAAGCTCAGAAAATGGAAAATCAAGGCAATGGTAATGCTACCACAAACATTACTACTCTTACTAATAAGTTTATGGTGGATAATCAGGCTGTTTCTGCAAAAAGAGCAAAAGAAGTTTCAGATTCTTTAAAAGGAAGTTTTTGGAAAAGCAGGCCAATTCAAAAGTCACATACAATTCGGCATCTTGATATTGGTGTTGATGGTTTTGTTGACAACACTCCTATTCCAAATTTTACTCCTGCTGTTGCTGATATGACTAGGTTAGAAGCTCCAATAATGGATTTCTCCAATGTTTCTGGATTTAAAATTGAGTTAGTTGTTAAATCTGGAGCTCAATTAGGCAGGGCTGAAAAGGTTTTAGGTGTGAGTCAAGTTAAAATCTTGGATCATCCTCGGCTTATGCAAATTGTGAAAAAAGAATGTATTGAAAAAGGCTACACCGTTGTTGATTAATTTGGTTAAGTTAGTGAGTGATGTAAGTTGTTGAGCCCTTCTCAAAACAAACATAATTTAAAGAAGGGCTCAATTGTTTTTAAAAATTTATTAATAATCTTTTAAGGAGATTTGAAATGATTAAAAAAACTTCAAGACCTAAATTTAAAGATTATGGGATGTACTTATTTGCTATTGGGATTCTTGGATTCTGTTTCTTTATTACTTTTGTTATTTTGAGCGAGGGTAAAATAATAACTAATTTTTTGTCTCAATTAGATAAACCTTCTAGATTATTAACACCTTTCTTTGTCTTTCTTCTTGGTTGCATATTTTTCCTTTTAGTTCCAGGAATAATAGGTGTAGTGGTAGCTTATTTTGTTGGTTACTTGAGATGGAAGCAACATATTCGCATAGAATAATCTAATTTATTTGGTGTTTGTTGTATAGACAAAAAACTTTTAATGTTTCTAAGGATGAAAATATTTACAACTTGATTGACTTACAGATTTCAAAATCTGTTCATCCTTTTGTTTTATTAATGTAATTTGTTAAAATTGTAAGTGAAAAATAAAAAATAATTTTAATATGTGAAAGGAAGTTTTTATGAAAAAGAATATTTTGATAATTTGTTTGGTTGTGTTTGTTCTTATACTTTTGATAGGATGGTTTTTTCAAAAAAATGAAATTAAGAATGAACCTCTTAAAGATGAGACAACAAATCAAGAAGAAAAAGTAAACCTAGAAGAAAAAGCAACTCCAAAAGTTAACCAATTAGAGATTGTTACACTGGAAAAAGCGAAGTTGGAAAAGGTGGAGGATACTAAGATTATCTCTGAAGTCAATCATGGCCCGATGATTATGCTGAGTTATGATGAAAAGACTTCTAAAGAAAATCCTCTTGTTGATTTCATGTATTTTGTTCCTTTAATCTCTCCGACACTTGTTGATAGCAAAACAAGTATTAATAATGAGCAAAAGGCAAGTGTTGTTTCTTATAAGAAAACAACTGAACTTTCTTCAAATCTTTTTTATTTGACTTGTGAATTTAAGATGATTGGAAAGGGTTATCACAAGAATGTTTTTGATTCTTCAGAGATGATAAAAAGAAATGTTGTTGATTTGAAGAAAGGAGATACACTAAAAAATATACTTGATTATATTAAATTTGAAGGAGAAGGATTTGGTTGTATTGAAATTAATGGAGAGATAACTGACTCAAAAGAAATTGTTAATGAGATTAAAGTGCATTTTAATGCAAGGAATAAAAAAAGTCCTGTAACTATTGGGATTTATAATGTTAAATCTAAAGATGGAAAGTATCAGTATGAAAATAGATTTAATGAAATAGTTGCTCGGGTTAATACACTTGTATTTAAGAGAAGTGAAGGTATTCCTTTAATGGCTATAAAGTTAGATTCTCTTAGTAAAAAAGATGATGAAGAAGGTTTTTTTAGTGGTGTTAAAGGAAAAATAGCTAATTTGTTTATAGCCCCTTTGGAAATAGATAAATTTGGTAATGAGACAATGCTTGATTTTGGTTATGCAATGTTTAAACAAAAATCTGAATTTACTTTTCCAAAAGCCAAGAATTTAAAGAAGTCTGTTGAGTGATTGAAAAATAATTTATTTTATGCTGTGTTTTTGCCTTTCAAAAATGGGGCAGGATTGTTTTACATATTTCTTGTAGAATGTGTATTTTTGCCTGCCCCTTTTATTTTGGAAGGTGTTTTTTGATTGTAAAAAATATGTGATTGAAAAATAAATTTTTTTAAAACCCAAGCTGTTTTCGGGCTTTTTTTTGGCTAACTATATACTACTGCAATATATATTTTGTAGTATATAGATACTCCTTGTTAATATCTTGTAATGCTTACCGGTTTTGGCTTTAATTTTTCCAGCTTTGGAGATAATTAACAAAGCGATTTGATTTAACAATATTAAAAAGTTTAATAGGTAAGTTAATTAGTTTATCTGGGTAAAAAATATGTAATTCAAGTTATTTCACATTTTGTTTTCTTAAATGAACATACATTGGAGAATTCAAATCAAAACATGTCTGGTCTAATGCTGCTATATCTTCTACATCTCTTAAATCATATCCTCCATGATTTCTTTTAATGGGAAGCATAATATTTTCTTCATTTTCGCATAAAAGCTCTACGCCTTCTTTTCCCATTTCTTTTTTCTCCATTTATTTATTCAATAAGTTTGTTTTATAAAGATTGTTGTTATGAATTTTATTGCTGTTAATAATGTTATGAGTTTATCTAAATGGAAAGTTTAGCAAGAAGTTTTGTGGGAAAAAATTATCATCTGCATAACTTAAATAATTAATTGCAAAACTATTCGGATTAATAGATATTAACAATTAAAAAATTAGTTTTAGAAATTATTTATCCTTTTTTATTTATTCTTTTTTTCATGCATTTTATTTTTTCCTGCATTTTTCTTAAATAAACTATAATACTCTTCTCCTATTTTTGCATAAAATAATCCCATGTCTGCATCTTGACTCATTATTTGTTTTATTGTTTCATCCATTCTATAAAGATTACCTACACTTCCATAAGAATTAACAGCATTTCCTAAATCAGAGATATTAAAACTGCTCTTGTATTTTTCAACAGAATCATCTGCAGATTTTTCAATATCACTAGAATAATGTGAGTTGCTCAAATCAGCTGGCTTTATTCCGCCTACTTGGATTGTGCAACCTGAAGATAGGGCGAGTGTGATAGGAATTAAGGTTCCTGCAATGATGTTTGTTAGTTTATCTGTTAGTTTAGTCATGTTTTATTGGATATTTTTTGTTTTAAAAACAAATGGGTTTTTTAGAATATATTCTTGAAAATATGTTTTTGTTCATTATAATAATTTTTGATAATTAAACATTTTTTTCTCCAATATATGAAAAAACTTTTGGCTTTTCTCCCCAGGGCGTTTTAATTCTATGGGATTTTGCTTCTAGTAATGTAAAACCAGCTTTTTTGCAGTATTCAATATAATCTTCAAGCCCTTTTTTTGAATGATTTTCCATGCAGTTTATCTCATCCCATAATACTTTTTTTTCATTTTCTGTATTAAAAATATATTTTTCAAAGATTTTCATTGCAGTTCTGTTCTTCCATTTTCCTCTTTTTACAATTTTTGGAAACCAGGTTAAATCATAATCAATAATAAATATTTTTCCATTATTTTTTATTCTTTTATAGGTTTCTTTTAAACTTTTAACAGGGTCATAAAGTTCATGAAGAGTTAAAAAAGCTATCCCGAAATCATAAGGCCCATCCAAATCTTTAGGGTTATTGATTATTTCTAAATTAGGAATTCTTGAATACCTCTTGTGAATTATCGGTAAAATCTTTTTACTATCTTTAAAGTGAACAAATCTTGAATTTGGGAAAAGTTTTGCCATAAAACCTGAAAAAACAGGGTCTTTATCACTGGCAATATCTAAAACTCTGTTTGTTTCTGATGGAACATATTTACCAATATCTTCAATTATAAATTTAAACAGTTTGGTATTTTCATTATTTGATAAAGAACCTTTAAGTTGATTAATAATGTAATTTTTCATTTTGTTTTTTGATAAATTTTTTTATATTTTGTTATAGGTTATTTTTTTGTAAAATGTGTATTTAATGGTTCTTCATAAGATTCTCTTGTCATTTTAGAAATAATTTCAATTTCTTTACTTCCCACTAAACTCTCAATAAAGTTTAGAGTTTTTTTCATTGAATCATATAAATTATCATTTACCAAATTTTGTTCTTGCACATATTTTTCATATTCTTCTTCAGAATAAGCAAGATTATGTAATTCTTTAATATAATTCTTTTTGTTTTCTTCTGTTAAGATTTTTGGAGTTGCTGTTTTTTTAGTTGCTTCTAATAATCTTTTAAAATTTTCTGTTTTTATTTCACCCCATTTTTCAAAGGATTTAATAACTCTTTTATCAAGATAATTTACTCTTGATAATCCTTTAGAGGTTTCATATTGCCTTTGAGCAAGCTGTTTTCCAAGGTTGATGAATTCTTGTGTTGGAATATTTTTTTCTTGATATTTAAAAGCTAAATTTAGAGTTAATTCATGAGCAGAACAATACTTCTCTAAAACTCCTTCTTCCCCATATTTTGTGTTTAATTTTTGGAAAGTTTCTGATTGAGGAGTAATTTTATATAGATAATTTTTTAAAAAGTCTTTTACAACAATTTCTTTAATTAAATTGTAAGAAAGAGTATTAGGTTCATTAACATCTTCATTTTGAATTATTTTTGTTTCTAAGTTAGGTTTATTAGGTTTAGCCTGACTTTGATTAGTATTGACTAATAAACTAACTCCAAAAATTCCTGCCTTTATTAAATTATTATAATTATTCATTTAAAAGAGGATAATTAGATGTTTTTAAAGATTTTTGCAATAGAAGTTTGTTGTAGGATTTTTTAAAATTTGACTGATTTAAAAATGAGATTCTTAAAAAACAAAACCCCTAAATATTTAAAAACATTTGAGTAAAATATTTAATGATGGTTGAAGAGAGGAGTGATTATTGCGAGTATTTTTTAAAATCAGTTGATAATCCTGCTGTTGGTTATTTTGGACAGCATATAATCTGTGATAAATTTAATTGTGTTTCTAATGAAGGAAATAATAATGGAAAATTTTTTAGTGCAGAGCTTGGAGTTGAAACAGGATTTTGCAGAAAAACAAATTTTGTTTTGGATAATTTAGATAATGCACGACTTGAAAAAATTGCAGATGATAAAAATATTGTTCAGATGAATAAAGATTTTGCAGGAATTAAACCACTTGATTCTAAAACAGGAAAGCCTTATGAAAATAGCGTATTATAAAGAACAGATATTTACTAAATTTATTTGATTTTTCTTATTTAATGATTTAAGTTTTATTAATAATTATTAATTTAATCTTTTGCTCTTTATAACTTAAGTATGCCAAACCATAATACTTCCCCCCTAACTGAAATATTCACTTTTCAACTTATTTTGAGGTTATCATAAGTAATTTTATCTCCGATAAAATTATATTTTCATATTAATAAAATTATCAAAAATTGTTAGTGACTACAAGTTTTGGGAGATAGATTATAGAATTAGGAGGTTCGAGAAGATTATTAGGTTAAACAGCAGGAAAAGATTTTGTTGTCATAATCTATTATGAGGTATTCTTTATGAAGTTGTGTACTTAAGAGTTTTATAAAATATTGATATTGATTTTTTCTTAGTCTGTTTTCACTAATTCCCTTAAATTGTTCATTCTTTTTGATTCAATAGAAAAATAAAACTCTTTAAGAAGATTGTTAGATTGCCTGTCTTTCTTAGAAAGTGCATGTGTTAGTTTATAATCCCCTACTTTGTTTCCATTAAAAACAACATTAATATAACTTACAAAATAAGATGGGTAGGGATAATTCTTCTAGCAACACATTTAACTTTTTTATACTAACTTCTGTATTATTAAAGTTCTTTTACAACACTTGGTATATTCTTTAAATGAAAAAGGGCATTAAAAAATAGTGTTGAACAAATTCCTAATACTCCTGCAGAAATAACAAGAAGTGAACCCATACTAACAAAATTATTTAATTGTATTTGTTTTGAGAATATCGCTATCCCAACTCCTATGAAATAAGTAAATGCAATTACGATAGAAGTTGAAGCAATTGTGAGATATTTTTGAAATTGTAAATCTAAAATATTCTTTTTCTTAATTTCATCGTCCATTTTAATCACTAAATGCCCAAGCCATTAAGATTACTCCAGCAACAACAGATACACCAGTTACTAACAACCATATCGCATATTCTATGTTAAAGAGAATTGGAATTGTCCCCATGATTCCAAATAAAGTCAATAAAACACCAATTACTCCCCAAACGGTTTTATTTTCTCTCTTTTTTGTTTTTGCCATCTCTTTTTCGTCTTATCTGTTATTACTAAGAGTATGATTATCGTACTTTAAAACCTTTCTATTTTCTGATGCTGTTAAGTTATCGTGAGATAACTTTTTTTGAAATTTAAACTCTTTTTATATAAATAATTGAAACTTTGATTAATTTTATTTTTAGATTAATATTAATAATATATAATTATACAGCTTAGGAAAAATCGAGCAAGAGGAGATTTTGGAGAAGAGAAATTATTACAGCAAAGCAAAGTAAGGCTTGGAAGAATAACCAGCTCTATAAATTTTTATCAAATACCTCTTTAAGTTGACAGTATCCGCATATTTTTAGTGGGGTATTAATAATATAAAAAATTATAAGATGTGCAGATGAGAAATTTAAAACTTATATTAAAGGACTTTAATTTTTTGCCAAGATACTTTTAGGTTTTTTAACGATAAGATAATTTAATAATTATTTATAGACAATAAATCTATTTATTAGTTATAAACAAGCATATCAATCAAAATAAAGTTGGTGAAAAATTAATGTTGTTGGTTATATTTTTTAATTAATTTTATTTCTTAAATCTGTTTTCTAGTTTTTTCACTATCAATCAGTAGATAAAAAACATGCAGAAGACTTAAATAAATTGATTTTCTGCTGATTTTGGATTATTCTACATAATCAACCTTCAGGGAGATAGAGTTCTGTGATATTTTAACAAGATGAATAAAATTAATAAAGAATATGGTAATATAAAGGATTTTTTTAGAGAGAATTATGACAAAACAAAAAATTTCTTAAAGAAAAATTATAAAATAGGATTATATGCAGGAATTTTAACAGCTTCTGGTTTTTTTGCAGGATGTGAAGAGGGTTTTTGGGAGACTAATTTTATAGAAAAAAATACAAAAAAAATTCTTGAAAGAAAAGAAGCAATAGAAGAAAGATACAGGCAAGAAAGCGGAATTAGAATAATTGATGAACCAGGACAATTAGAAAAGCCGGTTATAACAAAAAACTTGGATAAAACTTATACTTTATTTTATAGAGGACAATTTACAGAAGCATCTAAATTAGAGAAAATAATTAAAGAACAAGTTGAAGACGCTGTAGTGAGCCAGGCAGAAAAAACAAATCAATTAGTTGTTAGATTAAAGGATGAAAACCAGGTGAATTATGTTGAAGGGTTGTTAAATAAAATAGACAACATGCCCTCTCAAGTTTTATTAAAATTAAATATTTATAATGATTATGGAGACTGGACAAGGGATTTTGCAGCACATTTAGGAGTTTCTTTTGGTTCTAATGGAACAATTGGAATTGATTCATCTTATCCTGGTGCTTCAACAAGAGTTGGCGGAAGAGCAGATATAGGAACAAAATACGGGCTTGAATTTAACGACGGGTTCAAAATAAAAGCAATTTTAGATGTTTTAGAGAGTCTTGGATTTGTAGACCAGATTTATCAGACAACTTTATTAGTTTCAAACAGGGGAAAAGGTGTGTTAAATGAAGAAGAAAAATTACCAATTCCTACTTATGTTGTTGCTGGACAAAATGTTGTTCAGACTTATCAATTAGAACCAGTTAAAAGTTTTTTTGAAGCAACTCCAATAATTTATGATAATGGATTAGTTGAGCTTTCATTTAAAGCAGGAATAGGAAGTTCTAAAAGACCAGAAGGGCCAATACAATGGCCTGTTCCTACAAAAGATGAAGTTGGAATTGATAGTGTTTATTTAAGAGTAGGACAGCCACTTCTTGTTGCAGGAAAATTAAATAATTTAGAAGTTGGTGTTAAAAGAAAAGACCCTATACTTCCTTTTTTAAAAAGCAAAGACTGGGAAAAAAGAGTAAGCAGAATTTGGTATGAAATAACTCCTCTTAGAGTTATTTACACTAAAGAGCCTGAAAAACTTCCTGAAGAAATAAAACTTAAAGTAACAAGACCTAAAGAAATTTTTGAGTCTAATATCCCTGATTTTATTTCCAGTACTCTCCCTTATTTTGAAAAACCAAAAGAAATCCCTAAATTAAATGCTCCTGCTCTTGATGTAAATGTCCTTGCTGTTGATGTGAATGTTCCTATTCTTGATGTAAATGATGCAAATAATTAAAATTATATTTTTTCTTTTTCTCTCACAGCAGTTGGTGTTTCTCCACCATGCCAAGTAAATCTTGGGCGAACTCTTATTGAATATAATCTTTCTGAATTATCATCAAGAACTATTGCACTTCCTTTTTCATTTGGAAGATTATTCATTGATTTTTTTATTCCTTCTAATAAATAGGTTTGCATTATTTCATTTAATGCTTCCATGTCTTTTTTGTTTGTCAAGCGATGAGAAATAATTATATCTGATTGAGTCATTACATCTCTATGAATTACCCCTGGTTGTTGGGTTGCAAGAACAAGAGAAATTCCTGGTTGTCTTCCTTCACGCAAAAGCTGTATTAGTGAATTAGTTGCAGGAGTTTTTTCATTTGCTGGCAGGAACTCGTGACATTCATCCACGAATAACCAAACCAGAGGCATATCTTTTTTTGATTTTGAAAAACCAATTTCAATAGATTCAATTTCTTCTTTTTTTCTTGCTAACATTCTTTCACTAAATAATTTTTTTGAAATCAATCCTATTATTAATGCCCTTATATCAAAAGAAGAGATTGAAGAATAAACTGATAAATCCAGAACAGAAGTTATTCCTGCTTGGATTAAATCATTTATTTTTGTTGCTTCTTGATTTTTAGATGCAAAAACTTTCCATGATTTTGCTGCTTCAAATAATGATATACTTGCTCTTTTAGTTTGTTCTTCTGATTCAGAATCTTGTCTTATCTTGTTTATTATTTCATCTAAATCAAAATTTTCATTTCTAGAAAATTTTGCGAGAGTTCTTTGTATTAAAATAGAAATTGGTTCTGTCATCTGAAGATTAAATATTGATAACCAGTCTTCAATTTCTAGTTCGCTTGCTCCAAGTGCAAATTTTCTGTTGACAGGAATACCTCTTTTTTCAAATTCTTCAAAATAACCTAATGGAACCCAAGTATTTATGGGAAGATTTTTTGGTTTTAATTTCCATTCATCTAATAGTTCTGCATCTTTTTCATTTTTGAATTTCATTGTCCAGAATATCCCCATAGTATCAAAAATTAAAGAAGCAATATTATTTTTTATTTCAGAAGGTAAATCTGAAAGTTCTTCTGCGATAACTCCTATAGAATAAGATTTTCCAGAACCTCTTTTTCCTGCAATTAAAATTACATGGCTTCTTATAACATCTAACCAGATTAAATTTGAAAGAGAAGTATAATTGCCCATGCTAACATAACCTTTTCCAAGATAAATTAATCCTTTATCACCAAACTTTTCTTTATCTGATTTATTTCTTCCTATTATGATATCATATGCCATCTTTTTTATTATTCAAGGAGGGATAGGAAGGTTTTAAGGTTTGTTGTTCAATACAAAGGGAGGTGTTGCGGTATTTTATATTTCAAGTTTGTTGCTTCTAACGCCTTTCTTACTTCTTCCCTATATTGCTGTCTTGTTACAGGGATTTTTGCCACTTTTCCTCCGAACGTCTTATATTTTTGCACGTTTTTAAAGTTGAGGTTTTGCTCTAGTGTCCAGATGAGGTAATTTGGAAATACTCTTGTATTTTCATAGAAAAATTCTATCTTTCTTTTTGTCTGTTCTAATGGGGGTAATCGCGCTAGCGATGATTCTATGATGGCAGGGTTATTGTTGATTGCCATGAGATTTTCGAATCGTACCTGCGGAGAAGGGCTTCTTTTATGCCTTTTTTTCCATTCTTTCTCGGTGTAGACGAATACTTCTCCTAAGTTGTCTCTGCACCATATTTCCTGCGCATTTTTTGGCAGTTCATACATTTCAATCCTCGGACTTTTTACCTTTTTTTCTAATTCTTCCAGGGCGCTTAAGAGCTGGATCTTAAGGAATTTTGTTTCGTAAA
>JBBSXH010000047.1:0-1774 GCA_038045865.1 Nanobdellota archaeon | reverse complement strand
AAGAACTTATAATTGACCCCCAAGTTTTTATTGGAGCGCCGAAGAAAACTATGGAATCTTTGGTAAGTAAATTACATTTTGGAGAAAAAATTAAAGTAATGGAAGAACTTTATATCTCAACAAAAAATCCTTTTATTAAGTTTATGAGAAAAGTTCAAGATATGAGGAATGATATTGCACATGGACGCTTTAATAATTTAAAATACGGGGGCTACGATTTAAGTGATAATAGAGGTAAAATTAAACTACTGGCTGAATTAAGAGATTCTTTACTTAAAAAATAATTTTATGGAGATAGAATCAAAACAACAAATTATGGAAAGGCGAAAAGAAATTGAGCAAGAGCTCACGGAGATGCTTCAAGAAACTGAAAGTGATTTTTCTTTGCAACACATAAAAGATGCAATTTTTCATGAGGAGGACAACGACGATATGATGAAAGTCGTTGCAATGTTTGATCGTGGCGGAGATACTTCAGAGTTAAGTAATATTCTTGAATTAGTAAGCGATGCGTGGAATTATTTTCCGCATAAAATCATTAACGGCTTATCACCTGCGGAAAAATTATTGGATTATCAAAATAACAATAGATAATAATTTATGCCAGACGACCAAAATATAACTCACTCAAAATCAAGATTCTATGGAAAACTCTATTCCACCAAGCCCCCAAGAGCCCACCGAGCAAGGCACTGAAAACACAGCACATTCTGAACCCACCAAAGCACTTCCTGAGGCCCGGAAGCCCCTAGGAATGCAGATATACCCGTTTACTTTAAAGATATAATTGAGGGATAATTTTGATATAATAAAAATATGAAACTTATTCTTTTGTTTGGCCCACAAGCTGTTGGCAAAATGACTGTCGGGCACGAACTAGAAAAGATAACCAACCTAAAGCTATTTCATAATCATATGACAATTGAATTAGTGTCTCCATTTTTCAATTATGGTACTCCAACAGGAAAAAGATTAGTAAACCATTTTCGTGAAGAAATGTTTAAAGAAGTAGCGTCAAGTGATTTAGAAGGATTAATTTTTACATTTCTTTGGTATTTTGATAGTAAGGCAGATTGGGATTATACAGAAAAATTAGTAAAAATTTTTAAAGACAAGGGAGCGGAAATATATTTTGTAGAATTGGGAGCGAACGAAGAAGAAAGGCTGAAAAGAAATAAAACAGAACACAGACTAGAACATAAGCCATCTAAAAGGAATATTGAATGGTAAGACGGTGAATTAAAAAAGAGCGGCATGGAACATAGATTAAATTCAGAAGAGGGCGAAGTAAAAGAAGAAAACTATTTAAGAATTGATAATACAAATCTGTCTCCAGAAACTGTGGCATTAAAAATTAAAGAAAAATTTAATTTGTAAATACATGTGATCTTGATATGGATAAATTGCTAACCAAAATTTTAGAAATACTTAAAACACTAAACATTAAACCGGTGATATATGGTTCTTTTGGCGTATCTGTTTATCTTGGTAATTTTAAAAATTTTGAAGAGATAGATATTTTGATAGAGAATGAGTTTATTAACGATAAATGGCAAGAATTTAGAAAATTATTTGAATCTAAGGGATTTTCTCTAATTAATGAGAAAGAACATGAGTTTGAGTTAGATGGCAAAAAAGTTGGATTTGCTTCAAAGAATATATTAATAAGAGATAAAATTATTAATGACTATTCAGAATTGATTCAGTATAAAAACAAAGATGCTTTTATCTTAATGCCAGAAGATTTTTTGAAAGCATTTAAATTTAGTGTAAA
>JBBSXH010000046.1:0-6846 GCA_038045865.1 Nanobdellota archaeon | reverse complement strand
CAATACATTCTTTTTTTTGCAAACCAGTAATTGTAATATGGTTTAATCAAGCAAAAATAATTGAAATTAAAAACATTAGGAAACCTAAGTTTCATATAATTCCCGAAGATAAATTTGATAAATTATTAGAAATTTCAGCAAACAACCCTGAATACAAGCTATTCGCCGACGAAGAAAAGGTTTAAATACTAAATCTACATTAGATTAATAATAATTAGATAAAAGGAGGTTAAAATTTTAAAAAATGGGACAAATTATCCACAAATTAGTTGTTAAGAGAAGGCCAGGACACCTTTACTATGTTGACGGAAAAGGAAACGTATGTGAAGCAAAAATGGCTAGAGGCGGAAAAAAGAAAAAGAAAAGATAATTAGGTTACTACAAAACCCTGAGCTTTATTTTGGTTTTGGAGTTCCCAAAAAAATATAAATTTTTTTGAGGATTTATTCACAATCTATGTCTTCTGGAAAGGAGAGGTGTTTTTTTATTTATTTTTTTAGTTCTTATTATTTTTGTTTTTTTGGTTAGTTTTGTTAGAATATCAAAATTAGTATTATTACTATTAATAAGATAGTCAAGATTTGTTCAAATCTTGACCAGATAGGTAAAAATCCTCTAAATTTTATTTTTAATGGATAAAAATAATATTTTTCATCAATATCCATCCAATCTAACAAAAGATGCAATAAATAAGCAATTGAGAAAACTATTGCTCCATTTTTATTAAACAGACAAATAATTAATGAAAATAAAATTAATCCTAATAATGAATGGAACAAAGGAGTTTTATATTTAATATTATATTTTTTCTCAAATTTTATTGAATTTACAAACTTTCTTGAATTGAATAATTTATATTTAATCACAACATAAATATGGTCAATATCTGGAAATATTGAACCTAAAATAAAAAAGAAACAATTACCAAAAAACTTACCTAAAATTATTCCTAATAATAAATGAATAAATATCATTTTCAAACATGCCCAGAGCATAGGACATCATAATTAAGTTTTTTTAGAATATTAAGAGACTCCTGCATTTTTTCTGGAGCAGATTCTTTTAAGTCAGTTCTTCCAATACCTAAATGGAATAAAGTATCTCCTGAAAATAAAATATTTTTGTACAAAAAAGCTAAAGAATCTTTTGTGTGTCCTGGAACTCTTATTGGCCTAACCCTCATTAAATTTAATTCATTTATATTTTTTTCATCATAAATTTTTGCATTAGGAAACATATATAAATTCCCGATATGGTCAAAATGTCTATGTGTTAAAAGAATAATATGAACATCTCTTGGATTAATGTTTAATTTTTCTAATCCATTTAATAATTCTTGTCCATTTTCTTCTGAAGAAGTATCAATAAGGATATTATCCTTTCCTAATTTAATTACATACACAACTGAACCAAACTTTTCAAAAGATATTTGAAATACTTCTTTTAATATATTATTTACTGGCATTTTTATAAAAGAAAGGGAGGATATTTAAGGTTAATTAAGATTGGGTAAAAGTTGGTTAAAAATAGAAATTGTTAAGGAAACCTAATATTTATAAACAACAAAACCTTTTATTAGTCATGCCTAAAAAACATAAATCTAAATCAGGTTTTAGAAAAAGTATTAAAAAATTAGAAAGACAAGCTGATAAACTTGATGATGAGTTTGATATTTCTAAGAATATTGAAAAAGAAGAAAAAGAAGTGGAGGATTGGGTTAAAGCAAGACGAAAATTTTTAATTAAACTTGGGTGGGTTGCAGGTTTAATAATTGTTCTTTTATTAGTTTCTCATTTTTATTTAAGCGGATAAATCTCAAAATACGATTTTAATATTGTATAAACTTTATTATTTTTGCAGAAGAGGAGATTAAGAGATAAGATTTATTTTTAAGTTATGCAGAAGATTATTTTTCTTACAAAGCTTCTTGCTAATTTTCTATAAATTCTCTTTATAATATTACTAACAAAGAAATAATAAACTATCTAAAATTATTTTATTTCCAAATAACTTTAACATCATCAGTTCTTTCCTTAGGATTAATATCTAATTTATCAAAATCTTTTATATCTGTAAAAATGCCTGCTTTCCACATTATTTCTCCAGTAAATGCAATCATCGCGGGGTTATCAACTAATAAACTTCTTTCAGGCACAAAAAACTTACATCCTCTTTCTTCACACATTATTTTACACATTTCTTGCAATCTTGAATTGCAAGCAACTCCTCCACCTAATAATAATTCTTTTTTTCCTGTATGTGCCAATGCTCTTTCACTTGCTTCAACTAGCATTGAAAAAACAGTCTCTTGCAAAGAAAAACACAAATCACTATCAGAATATTTTTTGCTCTGATGCATTTGTTTTAGTTTAGTTAAGATTCCAGAAAAAGCAACATCCATTCCTTTTATAGAATAAGGCAATTCAATATATTTCCTTTCACTTAAAGAACTTTCAGAGTTCTTTGAGTTCCCAAAATTCAAAGAATTTTGAGGATTTGCTAATTCCTGAACTTTGGGTCCTCCTGGAAATCCAATACCCAAAAATCTCGCAAAATTATCAATAAAATTTCCAACACCAATATCAAGAGTCTCTCCAAAAATTCTATATTTTCCAGATTCATATGCAATTATTTGTGTGTTTGCTCCAGAAGCATAAAGCAAGACAGGGTCGCGAGCTCCTGTAATTTTTCCTATTTCTAAATGAGCAACACAATGATTGATAGGTATCAAAGGAACTGAAAGTTCCTTAGCTTTATATTTGGCAAATCTCATTCCTTCAAGCAAACATGGAGCAAGCCCAGGTGCATTTGAAAATGCAATTGCAGTAATTTGTTTTTTAGTAATCTTAGCATCATCCAACGCTTGCTCAAATACCCTTTCAGCAATTTCTTTATGATGTTTTGCTGATTCAATTGGGATAATCCCCCCAGACTTAGTAGTATACATATTTCTGATATTGCTTAAAATTTTTCCTTTATCAACAACTCCAATTCCAAAAGTATGTGCTGTTGATTCAATACCAAGTATCATGAGTTAGAGTACAATAATCAATATAAATATCTTATCATCAAAAAGATAATGAATATAGAAGAAATTTTGAAAAAAGAAAGAGAGGAATGTTTAAAGCATTTTGAAGAATTAAAAACATTAAGGATGCCTGCAGATTATAGAAACAAGATAAATGGATTTTACAAGAATAATGGAAAGAGTGTATTAGAAAATTATAAAAAAGAAAGTGAAAAAGATTCAGGAGTATATATAAATTTATATTGGGATGAAAAATCTGGATTAACTCATCTTAATATATTTCCCGATATGGGTGTAGATTTATTTGGGAATGAGTTTGTATTACATAACATATTCAATGATACAATAAAACAACCTCTTTTAAAAATTATCAAAAAATATAAATTATTATTAGAACAAATATCATAAAACAAAAAGCATTTATAAAATTAAGTAAACCTAAATCCTCAAGAATTATTCACTAGCCTCAGAACTTGCTTTCTTTGCTTCTTCATCTGCTTTCTTTTTTTCTTCTTTAGATTTCTTTGCATCTTCAATTAATTTCTTTTCAGCTTCTCTTTGTTTTTGAGTTTTTTGTTCTGCTTTTTTTAAATCTTCAGCAGAATCATAAACATAAGCATCAATAACAAATTCAGAACTTCCAAAACTTCCATAAATATTTCTCACATCAACAGATTCTTCTGATTTTTTAAAATGCTTAGCTATATCTTTTTTCATTTCATCAAAATTTGGATTTTTAACTGATTCAAGAGTCAAACTAATTTCAGTTCTTTTCAACATATTGTTTTTAAATTCTTTTGTTATTTCCATAGTTTAAGTAAGATAATCAAGTTTAAATTTATTGTGGTTAAAAATTAAATTTTAATAGCATAAAGCCCTTTTTTATTTACCTTTAATTGCTTGGATATTTCAGATTTTTCAGGATTAATAATTTCTACTTTTCCCTTGAAAGTATCTGAAAATTCTTTTTTTCCACATGAAGGACAAACATCTCCTTCATAAATTAATTTGCAGTTTTTGCATGCTTTTTCTTTTACCATTTTATAAACTTTTACTCCTTGGACCTAAACTTTCACTCCTTATTCCCCTAATTCCTATTAAACATTTTCTGATTCCGAGCATAGATTCATTATCAGCAGGATTAATTTTGCAACTTAAAGTTCTATAAATATGACCTGTGTTTTTATTAACTTCACAAACTCTTGCAATTCCATCACCATATTCAATAATTCTAATTCTATTATCTTTACATCTACAAGTCTGAGATTCTAATTCATATATTTTTGTATCAATTCTTCCAGTATATTTTACCATAATTATTTCTTCTCCTTTGTTTTCTTTTCGCTTTTACCTTCACTTTTGCCTTCTCTTTTAATTAATTTTTTAAATTTTAATTTATCTTCTTTTATCCAGTCTAATTTTCCTAATCCTGGTTGTCTCATTGTTAATCCAATTTTAGGCATATC
Organism: Nanobdellota archaeon; assembly: GCA_038045865.1. GTDB lineage: Archaea > Nanobdellota > Nanobdellia > Pacearchaeales > GW2011-AR1 > ARS1285. The sequence goes on along the minus strand of JBBSXH010000046.1, from coordinate 2,352 downwards.
TCCTTTGTAAGATATTGCAACAATTCTTGCTAAACATGCATCATTTCTCTTTAAAACTTTTTTACTATCTTTTCCTAAAAGAGTATTAGTTGTAGAAAAACTTACATAATCTTCCATTGTCTGGCTTATGTGAATCATTCCTTTCATAACTGCAAGGTTTATGAAAGCACCAAAATTAGTGATTTCATCAATTAATCCTAAAACTAATTCCTGTAATTCTGGTTTCCAAACAATTAATTTAAATCTTGAATTATAATAAGCAGCACCATCTCCAGGGATGATAATTCCATCTCCTACTTCTGAAACAGAAATAACTCCAATAACTTCACCTATTTCTTTATCATGATAATCTAAATATGTTTCTTGCAATTGCTGTGCTACAGCATCAGCTGTCTTAAGTCCAAACAATCTTGGCTCTACTCTTACATAATCCTCAACATCAACTACATAGAACATTGTAATTTTATGAGAAAAAGTGGATTTATAAAGCTTGCGAAATGTGAGTTTTAAAATATAAAATACCTACACCAATTCAACAGTTAATTCCTCTAGTTTTTTCTTTCCTTGATATAAATGATTAATAAATATATTCGAAATCATTTCTAGACCCTCTACTTCTTTTAAAAAATTTTCTTCATTATTAGGAAAATCATGGCGCTTAGCTCCTCCTGCACCCAAAAGAATAATTCTTGCATCAACATCAGCATCAGAAACAGTATACAAAATTTCTTTTTTATCAAACTTGCTCCTCTTTTTTGTATAATCAAGCAAATATCCTGAAAAATCATTTGAAGTTTTTATAAACTTAAATCCGTTTTCAGAATAAACTTTTTCTATTTCACCAGCAGGTTTTTTAAATGCACAATTTGGATTTCTTGCAAACAATCTAATACCTGCTGTATAAAAATCCCATATTCTTATTACAAAGAAATTTGTAGCAAACAAAGGAGAAGGCATTTCAGCAGCATTTGAATCAAAAGCACCTTTTAATTTAAATTTTTCAAGAAGTTTTTTAGCATCTCTCTTAGGATTAAAATCATCCTCATCAAAACGATAAGAATCTATATCTTTCAAATTTGTTAAATAATGATAAATATTTGGAAGATTTGCTATTTTAATTTGCATATACCTAACAAATCACCTCAATTTTTAAACATGATTATCTTATAACGAATATATACTCAAAAGTAACCTCATAATCCCTTTATTAAATAATCATCTCGTCAGTATTAATTTCTTCTTCCTATTAAGAAGAATAACTCTTGGGAGTTTTTTCCTCATCTCCCTATCAAAAGTACAAACTATGTTTTTCTTGTTTTCATTAGCCAAATTAATCATGCCTTCATCAACACTATTTCCTTTAATCTCAACTTCTTTTACATTATTTACTTTTAATAACTGCAAAGCCAAATCTATAGCAGTTTTATCCTTGCCTGAAACTTTTTTCCATTTATCATTTTTCAATTGTTTCAATTCATTAACAACTTGAGAAGGCACAACTAATTCAAATCCTTCATTTAGTAAATCTCCAATTCCTTCAACATAATCCAATTTATTTTTAGCACAATAAATAATGAAATTCGTGTCTAATATGATTTTCATGAATTTAAAAGATAAAAGAGATTTATATAATTAACCTATGCCTTTAGATTAACTTTAAACTATCTAATACTTGTTAAACTCTAATATAACCTTATAAATTCCCACAAAACTTATTGCTAAAATTCCCATTATTGAAATTGTAACATTACCAATAAATTTTGGAAGTTATCAATTACATTATCAAATTCATAAAAGTAATATTTAAATAACTCGCTTACCTTTTCTTCTTAACATCATGGAAGAAAAGAGGCACATCCTAGAGGTTCTGCAAAAAGTACAATCTGCATTAAAAAAAGAAGATTATGTAGAAATAAAAATTCTGAGTGATACTGTTATTCATAATGCTTCAATTAATCAGGATCCTGATTGCATTTCAACAGCAGTAATAATCTACTCCTTAAGCAAACTAATTGAAAGAAAATCTTATCAACAATATAAAAACTGGAATAGTTTTTACAAGAATTATAATTTAAAAATAGACAATGCTATAATTGCTCTTCAAAAAGATGATATTGAAATGTTCAGAGAAGAAATAAGCTCAATAAGAAATTTAATCGAAGATATTTCAGGAAACTTAAAAAGACATATTCAAGATGTTTTTAGAAGAGCAGAAATAAACAAAGCAAGCAGAATTTATGAGCATGGTATTTCCATGGAAAAAACAGCAAAAATTCTTGGAATTTCAGTATGGGAATTAGCAGAATATGCAGGAAGCACAGGAATAGGAGATGTTAATTTAGGCATAACTCT
>JBBSXH010000045.1:0-3266 GCA_038045865.1 Nanobdellota archaeon | reverse complement strand
AAAGATAGTATAATAAAGCTCAATTACATTTTTACAATCTCTGAAAATATGATAAAAAAATTTATTGCGAAATTGTCTAATATTAAAAAAGAGAGTATTAAACAAGAAATACTAAAAAAATTAAATTAACATGTCCGCAAATAAAGATTTATTAAAATTTGTAAAAGAAGCAAGAAAAAGAGGTTTTGATGATTTCCAAATAAAAGAACCTTTATTAAAAAAAGGCTGGCCTTTAGATGAAATAGAAAGAGTATTTTTTCATTTAAAACCAAAATATAAATACAAAAACAAAGTTAATTTATTTTTAGATTCAGACATTTTAAAAACTCTTGAAAAAAGATCAAAAAAGAACATGTTCACAATAAGTGAACAAATTGAAGACATTTTAAGAAGAAGTTGCATAAAAACAAAAACTACAACAAAACCTGAAAAGCTTGATGATTTGCTTATTACCTTATTTTCAAGGAAAAGGAAATGAGTTTGTAAGTTCTCAAAACAAAAGGTTTATATACCTTAGGTGTATAATCATACACTATAGGTGTATGATACAAATTAAATAAAACTACTCAATAAACATGTTAACCAAAAATGAAAAAAAAGTAATTAGAACTATCCTGTTCTCATTTGGAGAAGAATATTCTATTAATGAAATAGCAAGAAAATGTAATCTTGCTCCAAATGGTGCTTTGAAAATATTAAGAAAATTTTTAAAAGAAGGAATAATCACCATGAAAAAAATAGCAAATATAAACTCCCATACTATTAATTTTAATAATCCAAAAACAAAGAGTATATTAGAATTGTCTCTTATGCAGGAAGGAAATAATAAAGTAAAAAATAGAGTTGAAGATTTGAAGAAGTTACAAGAGATAACAGAAGCAGGAATAATTTTTGGTTCTTATATCACTGAAAAAGAAAACCCTGAGGATATAGATTTATTATTTGTTTTAAACAAAGACAATTTTAAAAAATATAAAGAAGAAATAAAAAAAATATTTCCTATAATGCCTATTAAAGTTCACGATGTTTTGCAAACCAAAGAAGATTTAGAAGCAAATATATTAAAAAAAGACAAAGTAATAGAAGATATATTAAAAAAAGGATTTATACTTTGGGGACATGACAAAATAGTTGAAGCAATAAAAAATGGACACTCAAGATAAACTAAAAAATTGTTTAAAACAAGGAGAACATGGAGAAAGACATAAAGGCCTTAGAAAAATAACTTCTTCTCCAGAATTAATAAAAGGACATATAAAAAAAGCAATACATAACTTTAATGCTATGGATATTTTTAAAAAAGATGGATATTCAGATTGGTCAGCATCTGCTTCTTTTTATTGTCTTTATCACTTATTATTAGCTTTAATTGCAAAAAAAGGATTTGAATCAAGAAATCAAAATTGTACTTTTGCATTAGTTGAGCAAATGATAGAAAATAAAGAAATATCTCTAACAAAAGAAGAATTAAAAGAAATATTTGATAAAGATGTTACAGAAGATTTGCAACATAGCAACAAAATCCTAGACATAAGAGAAAATATGCAGTATTCTATTGAGACTTATTTGAAAGAACAGGAATTTCTTTCTTTAAAAGAAAGAACAAAGGTTTTATTTGATAAAATAAGAAGGGAGGTTGAGAAAGAATAAATTTGTATGATAAACAATATGAAACTCAAACAAAATAAAAAACCCTCTAAATTAAATTACAAAGTAATTATCTATTCAATAATAGGATTAGCATCAATAGCATTAACCTTTCTAGTAGACTGGGCATTTATCCTAATAGCCCTAATCATGATTTGGTTAAATAATAGGGAACTAAAGAAAAAACAAAAATAATTATAATTTATTTGTAATCATTCAGGAAGGCAAGCCTAACCTGAATATATCTCTGTTTGGTAATGTTATGAGTCTTAATAGTTAGGGTATGAGTTTCAAAGTGGAAAAATTAAATTAAAATTGTGTAGTTTATTTTTCTTACAAATCTTAATACTTCAAAAACATATCATTCCTACTATAAGATATTTAAAAGAATTATTTCTTTAAAGCTTTTCTAGCATTGTTTCTTCTTATCCTAACAACACTAACACTAACAGCTAATACTGCAATACCAACTATGAATACCATTGCAACTGTTGTTCCAACAGTTCCTAATGCACCTGTAACTGCACCTGTGATAGTTGGGAAGAATCCTTTAGTAGGAGTAGTTTCTTGAGTAGTTTCAGGGGTTAATTCAACAGTTTCTTCAGAAGTTGTTGGTGTAGGAGTTACTTCATTAATTTGAGTTTTTACACAATCTTGTGGGCAAGTTTCAGTTGATTCTCCTGAATCACAAAGTCCATTTCCACATTGATAATATCTTGTTGATCCGCCGCCATGACTGCCTCCAGAAGGAGTAGTTTGTGTTTGATCTAAAACTAAATTTTCAATAACAAAAGAATCAGTTAATACATTAATTGATTTTGTATTTATAATATAATCAAATAAAGTCCCATATCTAGTACCTTTTGAAAAAGAAATTGTTAGTCTGTCTGTAGAACTACATTCAGTACTATTAAATCCAATTCCATAACTTCCACCAGCAACACTATTTGTATATTTAGAAAGTGTAGAACTACTATAACAAGTAGCAAGTACATATACATCAGAAACTTCATTTCCTAAGTATACTTTAGGATCATAAGTTTTACCACTAACAATAATCGCAGCATTAACTAATCCAACATACATAATTGCAAATAATAAAATCGCAAGAACACTATAAATTCTCGAACTTTTCATTAAAAAACAGAGTTTTCACCCTTTTTAAGCATTATTGTTTTAAATGATAACTATTAAAGAGTGAAAACAACTTATAAAATTTGAAAATCAACTAAACTAAAATTTTTTAACTAATTTAATTCAAGTGGACAAGTCCAACCTGAATGTTTTTACTTTTTGGTAATGTTATAAGCATAAATAAAGGGTTAGAGATTTAGAGTTTTTGAAAATTTTTCTTACAAAGCTATGAATTATCTTCTCCCTATTTTTAATAACTCTTAATGATATCAAACCTCTTTGTATTTGGGTTAGCTTTAGCTTCCCAAATTAAGTTAACTTCCTTTAACTAAAAATAACTTTTGGCCCAGTTACTTCATCAACCCAGAAATGAATATCTATTTGAGTAGGATAATTTGGATCAGGCCACCAAAGTTTTTTCTTATAAGCAGGAACTTTTCCTAAATCATCTTTTGTAACTAAAACTTTAACTTGAGTTCTTTCAA
>JBBSXH010000044.1:0-3120 GCA_038045865.1 Nanobdellota archaeon | reverse complement strand
TCCCATACTTATATTGCAATTCTTTATTGTTGTGTTAATCTGATTAGAATAAACTCCTGCATAATTATCATCACTTAAAATATAATGTCCCTGGCAATTCAAGGTTATATTTTGAGCAGTTATATTAATGCAGGGACCTGTTAAACTATTATTTGTTATGCTCTGATTCATCACATAACTTCCTAATTGATTTATTGTCCCACACTGATAAACAATATTTCCATCTGTTGCAGTTCCATTATCTCCTGCAGTCATAATCACAATTAATTCAGGGTCAAGATTAATTATATCTCCAATTGAAACATCTTTAGAATTATCTAAATCTTCATAACTCATTGTTTGCCCTCCCACCAAATTGTTAGTATTATTAATATTGTCAGCAAGGGAAGAATTATCATTAAGAGTTAAATTAGCATTATCTAAATTATATTTTTCAAAGTCCTTCTGAATATAAATTGAAACAATTTGTTCATTGTTTCCAACAACTAATCCAGTTAAAGTTATCCAGGTATTAATAAAAAATCCTGTTATCCCTTTTACTCCATTTATAATAAAACCAGTTATTGTTTTTATTACATTTCCAATAAGAGTTTGAGAAGCAAGCTCTTCTTGAACTCCTTGTGTTTCAGAAGTTATTTGTCCTTCTAAACCTAAAGTTTCAGAACCTGCTCCCGCAATTGGTTGTTCTACATTTTCAACTCCGCCCTCAACTCCTTCTGTAATTGCAACTTCTCCTGTTTCTCCAGGATTATTAATACACCCTATAGCAGAGCATTCAGGAATAGGAACTTCTTCACTTCCAGTTATATTAACTTCAACAACAATATCAGTAATATTATTTTCTTCATCAACTAAACTTTCATTAATTTCTTCTGCACTTTCATTCATATTTAAATAACTTTCATTGCTACTTACACTCTCATTAATATCAGGACTTGTAACATTACTAACAATTGTTTCATTAGTTATTGTAATATTTGTTAGTGTTTGATTAATTTCAGTAATATTAATTTCACTTATATTAATCTCAGTCAAATTCATCTCTTCCAACACAACAGGATTTTCAACTCTTACAATATAACCTTGTTTTGTTAAATCAGCAAAAGAAAGATAATTATTTCCTATTTTCAAAGTTTGATTATCAATAACAGAGATGTTGTCTGCTTTAACATTTATTTTAGCCATAAAATCAAGTGAGTTTAATTTTACTTTATAACCCCATTTGTATTTTTCAGCAGATTCATTAACATTAATATCAAAATTATCTGCAACTTCTGTATTTTCAGCATTATTTTCAACCCAAGAAGCATAGTCTAACAAATCAAATTCTAAGTTAATTTTTCCTTCAGAAGTATTAAACTCAATAATCTTATTTTGAAACAGGGATTGTTTTACCTCAACCTCAACTTGTGTTCTCACATCAACATTACTCACAAGTTCATTATCAGATAATTGCTCTGCTATTTGCCTGTCCAATTCATTTACAAGGATTTCATTAACAGCTTTTCCTGTTGTTTTTTGATTTTGTGAATAATAGTTTAAATTACCTAAAGCTAATAAGATAATTATTGCGAGGATTGTCCATAATGTAAAAACATAAGTTTTATTTGCTAATATTCTTTTTAATTTTCTTACAGCATTTCCTAAATTTGTTTCAGGACTATAATCAGGCAAATACCTGGAAATAACATTTCCATTTTTGTCTCTATAAGATTCATAATAATAAGGTCCGCACAGCTTATTCCCTCTTTTTATATATCTTTTATACACCATCTTTAGCAAGTTTTATAAACATTGAATGTCTTTGAATATTGTAAGGATTGCCTGGAGGAGCTGTGTGGACGTCTTTGACTTTCAAGCACAGCATAATCGGGTTTGCATCTTTGATGTCCATCCTTACATTTATTTTTTAAACTCAAATAGTACATTTTCTATCATCTCCTTAGTTACAATTAAATTTGCATATTTTTTGTTTCGAAAAATCTTTAAAGAAATCCTATGTGCCCCAGATTTATCTTCTAATCCTTCTCTATATTTAATTTTGATATTATTTAAGGAAAGAAATTTTTTTAAAAGAAGAGGCAAGAAATTGGAAACTCTTCTAAAATCAACATCTTTACATATAACAATTTCATCTATATCCCCTACAAAATCTTTAATTGCATAATAAATCATAATGCAGTGTACTTTCTCAATTATATTAATAACTTGCCCTTTATATTTTTTTAAGATAACTTTTTTAGTATCGCTTTTTAAAAAAACTCCTCCTTGTAAATTATCCCATCTTTTAAAACCAAGTGCAGAATCATAATTAATTTGTTGAATCTGCCCACTAATATCTACTTCAATTTTTCTTTTATATTCTTTGTCCATATTCCTCTTTTTATAAATCTTTTATACACCATCTTCCCTTTTTTATTAATAAAAGTAAGGTTTTAGGGTTTATAAATAATATTATTCATAAAAAGTAAGGTTACACTACAAAAAATAAAGCATTAAAAAATAAAAAATAAAGTTTAATAATGTTTAAATAACAAATATGTAGTGTAATATTTTAGATTAATACCTAAACTTAGTTTCCCCTCGATATAAAAAATACTACCAATTGTTTAACAATCAAAAAAAACTATCAAATCACCCAACTAAATAACACTAAAAACTATTAAAAATATATTAGATACCCTACTTTTTACTATCAGATTTTTCTTCATCTCTTTCTTCTTGCAAAATTTCTTTTTTCTCTGTTTCTAATGCTAAATTGCTTAATTCTTTGTGCTTTCTTACCCAATTAACTTTTCTTGGGTCTCTTTTCAAAGCAAGATTTTTCCTGCATTTACCAGAACATAAATGAACTGATTTTCCATCAAAGGTAAACACAGTTAAGCCCCTTGGAAAATCATAATGCCTTTTACAAAATGAACATGTTGGCATTTTTATTTACCTCTATATTCCTCATTTAATATTAATTTTGGACCAGTAATACAAGAAATAGAACTCACATCAATAAATAAATCTTCAGAATCCTCTAAACTATTTTTAAAATTAATATCTTGTCTTCTAACTTTGTCTTTAGGTGTTGTTAAAATCTTTTTTTCAGGCAAATAATTAGTTTCCATCTTA
>JBBSXH010000043.1:0-2649 GCA_038045865.1 Nanobdellota archaeon | reverse complement strand
GCCTGACAACTTTTTTACTTTTTTCTTCTCCACTTTCTTTTTCTCAATCTTTTTATCTCACGAACTTGTACTTTTTGCCTCTTTTTTATAGCTGTAACAATCTTCTTTTTCTTTAACTTAAAAGATTCAAGCTTAACTTCCTTTACTCTTTTATTTTTCAGAGAATTTAACTTGCTTTCATATTTCTTCAATATTTGTAAATTCTGTTTCAATTCACGAGATTGTTGCCCCTTTAGTTTAAGCATAAATTCATCTCTAGTTTTAATGAAATAAATAAAAAATCCAGTCAATCCAAGAATAAAGATTAAAATTGCCACGAAGAACCATATTGTAGTATTATCCTTGGGAGAATTATCATTTTTACCATTGACATCGAAAACATCTACATAAATATTAGAATTGCCATTATCTCTTAAAATCGCTACAAAAACATAACTTCCCAAATCAAAATCTTCTGGAATATCTATTACTTTGGAATAATCAACACTTTCTTTAAGGTTTACATTTTCTTCTTCTTTAATTAAAACATTGCCATCAAAATCTTCAACGAGGTATTCCATTTTAACAATTCTTTGTTCAGGATTTCTTAAACTAATCAAAGACAAATCTACTCCAAGTTTGCCTCCAGGATAAACATTGGAATACTGAGAAATTAATTTTCCTGTTATAACAATAGAATTGGCAGGATTATCTACAGATAAAAGAATAGGAATCTTTTTTTGAGTAAGCATGCCATTAATGACTAAATAACCAACATAAGTAGCTACCTCACCCCTTGTATCTTTAAATTTAACATTTACTTCTTTGGTCTCTTTAGAATCTAAAGATAAATTTTGAACTACCTCTTTATCTATATTATTCAAACTTTCAAAACCAAGATAAATATCTTGAGGATTAAGCAAAAGATTTGTAATTTTCACACTCATTTGCACTTCATTATTTATTGGAAAATTCATTCTTATAATAAAAGTATTAACTGAAAAATCTTTACCCTTATCTAAACTATTTTTATAAAAAAAAAGGGCAGCAGAAATTAAAAGAATTAAAATTCCAAGTGATATAAATAAAACCTTTTTTTTCATATTTGAATTTCCTCCACATTTCGTGGAAATTTAAATATTTGAAAATTCTTAATCATCATCTCTCTTTGTTAAATTTGGCTAACCTTTTATACCTTTTGATAATTATCCATATTGCGAAAAATATTGCAAGTATTGCTGCAAAAAGAGTTGCTAATAAAATATTATTTCTGCTTAATTTACTATTTACTGCTTCAACTTTAAATTGTTGACTTGCAACTGCAACCCCGTCGGCATAAACTAATTTAGTTCCTAAAACGTAATCTCCAGAGAGAAAATCTGAAGTGTCAAATTCTTTATTAAATGATGATTGATTTTCTACAGCGATAGTTTCAGATTCTGTATGATAAACTTTACCATTGAAATCTTTAATTTCATAAGTAAGAAGAACGTCCATTTTTTCTTTCAAACCTGCTTGTAAAAGGTAATACTGAACAACCAAACTATCTCCAGGACGAACAACTCTCAATTCCTTAGGAATCGTTAATTTAATATCAAATAAACTTTTTTCACTATTAATATTAATCACAGTAAGAACTTCCTTTTTAGAAGATCCAGAGCTAACAATTATTTTTCCAGTATAAACTCCAACTTCTTTTGAAGAGACAATATCAAAATCTATTATCTTCGATTGTAATGGTTCAATAACAAAAGTGTCCTCAGAAAACTTAATTACATTGTCTAGACCTTCTGAACTAATTACAAATGTTTCTCTTGTAGCTTTATCATTAAATATTTTTAAACTGCTGTGTTTAACAAAACCAAGAGCAACAGTTTCATCATAATTATACTTATCCAATCTGAAATTAACAGGATTAACAATCGCTGAGGAACTGCTACTGCCTCCACCGCCGCCTCCACCAGTATCTTCTGAAGCTGCTTGAGAAATTGTGTAACTTCCACTTTCTGTGTTATTTTTATTTCCACTTGTATCATTAGCAAACCACCTATAAGGATAAACTCCAACACCTAATCCAGTAAAGCTAACATTATAAACATTAGAGATATTTGACGTCGTATAATTAACGCCATTAAACTCAAAAAGAGTTGCATTTAAAGATATATCACTTATAGTTGCATTAAACTGATAAATCTGAGAAGGTGAATAAGCCGAATTATTTGCCGGGCTTATAGTTAATGAATTTACATTTGGATTATTTGTATCACGAACATCTATCCATCTTTCAACAGATTCTCCGGTATAATTCTGCGACGCTGGAAGAATAGCGGTAATATTAATCGAACTCAACGAACTTGTTGTTGTGGTGTTAGTCGTGAAAGTCCCATTAGCAACTAAAATCCCATTCAAATAAACCGGGGTATTTACTTCACCGGCTAACCTTGACATATTAAATGTTGCTATCGAGCCTAACTCAACTGTCTGATTTGCAGCAATTCCATTCAAATAAACTTCAATATCTCCAGCTCCTTTAGCGATTGCGTAATATTGGGTTGCAGTTGTATTATAATTTTTATTTGATCCATTCCCCCATGCAAAATAATAATACGAATACGTACCAGCACCTAAACTTCCTGCATTCCAATAAAAAGAATTAGAAATATTTGAAAG
>JBBSXH010000042.1:0-12274 GCA_038045865.1 Nanobdellota archaeon | reverse complement strand
CAAAGCAATATTTATCTTTAATCTTCTGGTCAGAAACATCCATTTGCCATAAAGAATTAGGATGTTTCCTCTGCCATCTAATATATTTTATTCTTTTCTTTTTGTGCGGATTAATATTTGTGAGATTATTTTTATTTAAAACTCTTTTAATACTTGATTCAGAAATATCTTTAATAAAACAAGAAATTTTATTAGCACCAAATCCTGTTTTGTTTCTAATCTTAATTATTTTTTCTTCAATCTCAGAATTAATTTTATAATGAATTGTCTTCGGTCTTTTTGAGTTATCTTTTAAATCCCATTCAGTTTTGTTAAGTTTATTTGTCCATCTTCTAAGAGTTCTTACAGCTACTTCATAACTAAATTGAGCAAAAAGTATTTTTCTACATTGATTATTTGTATGCCCTTTAATTCTTAACTTGAAATATTCTTTTCTTATATCTTCTTTTTTCATGCAAAACCGAAAGAATCAAAGCAGAACTAATTTTCGGTTTTGCCTAGGACATATGTCCTGGTCTCACACACTAAAAGAATATCGCAACAGCCCAACTTAACATTAATAAAATAAATATTGTAGAAATTATCCAGGTAGCAATTCTAAATGCAGCTTCTCCTGCTCTTTTACTTCCTGTTATGGCTACCATAGTTAACATAAACATTCTTCCGCCGTCAAAAATACCCATAGGAAGCATGTTTGCTAATGCAACACTTATATTAATGATAGCAATCCACCAAATTAGATTATAAATAAATATTACTAAATCACTATTAAATCTTGGCTGATAATCTGTTGCTGGTTGTTTAAAGAAATTAAAAAAATCAGAAATTTTACTTATTAATCTTGTACTTTGTTCTATTATTCCTATTCCTAAAACTGCTCTGCTACTGGTTTTATTAGATTCTTCTGCTAAAACAAGATTATATTCTAAAATCTCATTTCCATCTCTTGTTTTAATTTTAACTGTTTCTCCTGGATTATAATTTTTCATTACTCTTCCTAATTCTATGTAAGAACTAACTTTATCTTCATTAATCTTAATAATACTTCCTCTTAATCCTGCATTTATTGCAGGAAAATCATTATAGGCAATAATAAAACTATTATTGAGTTTTAATTGTTCTTTTAAATTATCAATAGTTATAAAATAAATTTTATCTTTTGTTGTAATTTTAGTGAGTTCTAAAGTATTGTTTTGAGTTCCTAAAATAAGATTATTGGTTAAGTTATTTTGATTAATCAAAGTTAATATTGTCCCGCTGGATGCATTATTTATACTGACTCCATCAACCATAGTAATTCCGGATATTACCACAGGGCCAAAAGTATATGTGTTAAACATTGCTCCAGAGGGGGCATAAGCTAACACAAAAAATACTGCTAATAACAAAAAGAATAAAATTGATAAAACAAGATTTGCAAAAGTTCCTGCAGACAAAACAGTTATCTGCGCAAACTTACTTTTCTTTACCATTTGCTTTTCATCTTGTTCAACAAATGCTGCTAAAAATGGGCCTAAAAATCCAAAACCAGTGCTCTTGATTTTTATATTATTAAACTTCATAAATATTCCATGAGAAAATTCATGGAAAATTGCAACAATTGCAATACTAATAATCCAATAGGTGAAATAAAAAGGAGGAAGAAAATCTATTTTGAATAATGAAGGGAGATAAGGTATCAAAGGCATCAGAGGAGGAACTTTTATTGCTCTGATTATGTCTGGGCTTTTAATATAAAAATAAAGTAATTGCCCTAACAAATAAACCATTGTTATCATTAAAAGATAACCAGAAGCAATTACAACATAACTTAATGCTTTTAGTTTTTTCTTATGTTTCCCACCAATATAATCAATAAACTCCATTCCAAATTTAGTTCTGTATAAATACATTAATCCCTCTCTTTTGAGATTTTTTCTTTTTATATAAAGAAAGATAGTCACAGCTAAGCTGAATAATACTAAAAAAATTAAATCATAAAAAAAAAGATTGTTCATATTTATTTTTTTAAAAATTTATTACCTCTCTTGTGATTATTTTTACTTCTTTCTAATAGGTCTAAATGCTTTATGTAAACATTTTCTACATCTTACTTTTCCTTCTAATATTTTTCTTGCTTCTGCTCTTACTTTTCCTTTGCAATGTTTGCAAACAAACATATTTCTGTATAATCTCGCTTGTGCTGCTGGTAATTTTGTTGCCATTTATGCTTTTATTCTAACCCCTTACTCTTATCAATAATTTAACATCCCTTATTCGCTTGAACAATTAAAGCCATAGCGATTTAGTTTTGTATATTATTGAAATGGTTATCAGTGGTATTTATTTAAATCTATCTTTATGCTTTTCTTTTTATTAATTTAATTCCTTCAATATCCCAATATTCAACTTGGTCTCCGTCTCTAACTTCTGATTTTAATTCTTCTGAAATATTAATATCAAGAGTTTCAAAGGTTTCTAAATCCATGATGCTTGCTTTGTTTCCAGTAACTGATAAAATTTGTGCTCTTTTTTTCTCAATTAAAGGAACATCAAATCTTTCATGTCCGCTAACAACAAAAACTCTTTTCTTATCATCTACAATTCCAATTGCTTCAATTCTACATTTGGTATGTCCATGTTTTCCTGTTTTACTCATGTCATTTGATTTAACAACACAAGCAACACCATCTACCATAATAGTTGCACCAGTTCTTGCTTCAGTAGCATCAATTAATTTTAAAGCCATAAGAGATAGTAAAAAATTGGATTTATAAATGTTTATTTTCTTATATCAATAAACTTTTAAACCCCTCAAACAACAAATTCATATGCAAATCCAAAAAAATGATTTTATTGAAATAGAATTTACAGGAAAAGCAAACAATGAAATCTTTGACACAACTAACAAAGAAGAAGCAAAATCTATTGGGATTGATGCAGATGTTAAACCTGTAATTATTTCTGTTGGACATGAAATGTTATTAAAAGGATTAGATGAAAATCTTGAAGGAAAAGAAATTGGAAAAAAATATTCTGTTCACATCTCTCCTGAAAAAGGATTTGGAAAAAGAGATTCTAAATTAATGAAGACTATTCCAATTAAAATATTTCATGAAAAGAAAATGAATCCTTATCCTGGACTTACTGTTCAAATGGATAATTACATGGCGAAAATACTTTCTGTTTCAGGAGGCAGAGTTATAGTTGATTTTAATAATCCTCTTGCAGGAAAAGATATTGACTATAGTTTTAATGTTCTGAGAAAGGTTGATAACGACAAAGAGAAAATAGAAGCAGTTCAAGAATTCTTTTTTAGGCAAAAATTTGAATTTGAAATAAATGAAAAAGACAAAAAGGTTATTTTTAAAGAAGAGAAAATAAAACCTTTTTTAGAAGTATTTAAAAATAAGTTTAAAGAAATGACTGGGTTTGAATTTGAGGTTGTTGAACAATCAAAATCTAATGAGGAAAAAGATAAAAAAGAAGAAACAAAAATAAAATCTTCAGAAAAAGTAGAGCATATTCACACTGCTGAATGCAATCATGAACATTAATTGAGAATTCTTGTGATTTATTGTTAATTTTATATAATATATTTATATGCAATAATCTTTAAATATCAATTTAAGTTTTTCTAATCATGGCTATTTTAAAAGAGGGTTATAAAAGAGAATATGACTATTCAGAATCTGATACCCCTATCACAGATTCATTAAGAAAACAACCTGAATTTATTTCATCTGATACAATTCATATTACTTCTGTAAATCCAGAACTTGCAGAGATAGACAGAGAATTAGAAGAATTAATAAAAAAACAGCATTCAAAAGTTAAAGTGTTTGGTGTTGGTGGAGGAGGAGGAAATACTATTTCAAGAATGAGAGAAATAGGAATCAAGGGAGGAGAATTTATTGCAGTTAATACAGATGCGCAAGATTTACTTTATACAAATGCAGATTATAAGTTATTAATTGGAAAAGAATTAACATTAGGGCTAGGAGCAGGAAGTAATCCTAAAGTTGGAGAAGAAGCAGCTCATGAATCAGAACAAGAGGTTAAGAAAAAATTGCAAAATTGTGATATGGTTTTTATTACTTGCGGACTAGGTGGGGGATGTTTAAGAGGAAGCTCTTTAGTATATACAAATCCTAAAGGCCCTATAAGAATTGATTCTATTAAACCAGAAGATACAGTCTATACTTTCTCTGACGGAGAATTAGTCAAAAAGAAAGTGTTAGCTTCAATGAAAACAGGAATAAAAAAAGTATTAGAACTAAAGACAAGAAATAGAACAATTTATGCTTCCTATGACCACCCATTTTTAAAAGTTAAACCTCTAAACAAATTAAGTAATGATAGATTTTCAGATTTTGATGTTGAATGGACTGAACTTAAAGATTTAAAAACAGGAGATTTGGTTGTTGTTCTTAAAGAATTGTCTGAAGAAGGAAAATCTTTAGAAATCCCAGAGCTTAATAAATCTAGTGATGAAGATTTCTGCAGGCTTTTTGGATTTTTGTTGGGCGATGGGTGGATTACACAATCAACAGAATCATGGAAAGTATATTTCTCTCCATCGTTAGATAACGAGCTTAACAACAAATATATTAAATTAATAAAAAATATATTTGGCCTTGAAATGAAAAAAACTAAATCTGCAAATTGGTATTATGCAAATTCCAAAAAAATTTATGGGCTGTTAGAAAGATTAGGCTTGCACAAGAAAGCAAATGAAAAAGAAATTCCTAATTGGGTTTTTGCACTGCCCAAAGAGCAGAAAAAAGCTCTTATAATAGGGTTAGCAGATGCAGATGGAAGTTATTCAGTTCAAATTGGAAAAACAAGATTACCAAAAAAAGAGATTAAGTTTGAAATGTCAAGCGAAAATCTAATAAAGCAATTAAAAGTTTTATGTGACAGCATTGGTTTAAGGACCAGCAATATTTCCTCAAGAACAAGAATTATCAAAGCACCAAATTCTAAGGAAGCAAAACCACACACTTCTTGGACTGTAAGAATTTATAAAACTCAAGAATTATTAGGAGAATTACCTCATCCAAAAGCAAGAAACGGACCAGACTTTTTATATAAATTTAGAAGCAGAAAAATTCCTGATTTTTTTAATAATTTTGGTTTTAATAGAGTAGAATCAATTTGTGATATGGGAGAAGAGGATGTTTATGATATCACTGTAGAAGACAGCCATAATTTTATATCTGAAGGATTTGTAGTGCATAATACAGGAACAGGTGCAGCACCAGTAATCGCAGAACTTGCAAAAAAACAAGGAGCATTAACTATCGGAGTTGTTACTTTACCTTTTACAATTGAAGGAAGAAAAAGAATTGAAAATGCAGAATATGGGTTAGAAAGAATGGAATCAATTGTAGACACATTAATTGTTATTCCAAATGATAAATTATTAGAAATTGCACCAGAACTTCCTCTTCAAACTGCATTTAAAGTTGCAGATGAAATTCTTACAAATGCAGTCAAGGGAATTACAGAACTTGTTACAAAATCAGGACTTGTTAATCTTGATTTTGCAGATATAAGAGCAGTTATGACTAATGGAGGAGTTTCATTAATTGGTATGGGAGAATCTGATTCTTCAAATCGTGCTATAGATGCAATTGAAAAAGCAATTAATAATCCTCTGCTAGATGTAGATATTTCTGATGCAACAGGTGCATTAATTAATATTATTGGAGGAGAGGACATGAGTTTAGAAGAAGCTCGTTCAATAATTGCTACAGTAGGAGAAAAGTTAAGCCCTGATGCTAAAATGATTTGGGGAGCACAATTAAGCCCTGACATGGAGAAATCAATAAGAGTTATGATAATTATCACAGGAGTTAAAAGTTCTCAAATAATGGGTGGAGGAGATTCATTAGAATCAAGAAAGCAGGGTGATATGTCTAATGAATTAGGAATTGAATTTTTGGAGTGAAATTAAAATGCCTAAACCAAATCTTACACAAAGAGTAGATTCACAAGAAAGGCCAAAAAGTGTTCTGGAAGCAATACAATATTTAATGAAAAATTTTGATGGTTCAAAAAGTGGAGAAACTAAACATAATGGACTTTCTTATTGTGATATTGTAGTAGCTAGATATTTAAGAAAATATAATGAAGAGCAAAGAACAGCACATGCGAGAGAACTTGCTTCTGGAAGAATTTATTTTGGATAATTTTAAATACTCTCATAATATTTTATCAAGATGTTAGAAAAATTAAAGTCATTTTCAGTGCAATGCACAAGAGTCTGGAAACTTTTGAAAAAACCAACTAAAGACGAGTTCACAACAATTGCAAAAGTTTCTGCTTTAGGTTTAGGTATAATTGGAGTTTTAGGATTTGCAATTTCTATGGTTATGAATTTTTTAAAATTTTAAACAATGAATAAAATATATTCTATTGATTAACTGAAAATTATGGAAGACAAGTCATAACCATAATTTTCTTTTTCTTTCTAATAATGCATAATTTAAAACTCTATGTTTCATCATTTGCAAAGCGAGTGTGATTTAACGCTATTAACAAGTTTAAGAGATGATAAAAATTAAGTCCATTTAAAAAACCTAAAAGCAACATTTATAAACCACTAATTTTAAATAATATTATACTTCTAAGAGTTTATCTCTTAGTTGGGCTAGGAAATCAAAAACAAACAAAAATGATATTTATTATTAAAGTAACAACAAACAAAGAAGATAGAGCACTAGAACTTATCTCAAACAAAGTTAGAAAAAAAGAACTTAATGTATATTCTCTTGCTCGTCCTCATGGGCTTAGAGGTTATTTATTTTTAGAAGCAGAAGATAGAGAATCTGCAGAAGAAGCTGCATATAATCTTCCTTATGTAAAAGGTATTATTGGAAAAACAGTTAGTTATGAAGAAATTAAAAATATGATTGAACCAGTCATTGAAGAAATTAATATAGAAAAAGGAGATATAGTTGAGATAATCGGTGAACCATTCAAGAAAGAAAAAGCAAAGGTAGTTAGAATTGATAAATCAAAAGGAGAGGTTGTGGTTACTTTATTGGCTGCAGTTGTTCCAATTCCAGTAACTGTTAAATTAGATAATGTTAAAGTTATCAGAAGAGAAAAAGAAGAAACAGAAGGTGAAGAAAATTCAGAAGATGATTCTGAAAAATCAAAAAATAGACATGATAATAAAGAGCAACCTTTATTAAAGCAAGATTATGATAAACCAACAGGCGGATTAGTTCCAGACGATTATTAACATGATAAAAATAAATAATTTAACAAGCTATCTTAGGAAAGATGACTTGTTAAGAAAACCTTAGGTTTTCTTACGAATATGATAATAAAACTTTTAATCGACGGAGGAAGCATGACACCAGGGCCAGCAATAGCTCAACAATTAGGACCTATGGGAATTAATATGGGCAAGGTTATTTCTGATATTAATAAAGCAACTATGGATTTCAAAGGAATGAAAGTTCCTGTTGAACTTGATGTTAATGAAAAAACAAAAAATTTTGTTGTTAGAACATCTTCTCCACCAACTTCAGAATTATTAAAAAAAGAATTAAAATTAGAAAAAGGAACAGCAGACCACAAAAAATCAATGATGGGAAATGCTTCTATTGAAGATATAATCAAAGTAACAAAAATAAAATTTCCAAATATGCTTCAAAAAGAATTTATTTCTGCAGTTAAATCTGTATTAGGAACTTGCAGAAGCATAGGAATTTTTGTTGAAAATAAAAATCCAAATGACTTAGCTAAAGAAATTGAAATTTTTAAAAAAGAAATATTATCACAATCAACAGAAACTTCTGCTGAAAAAAGAAAAGAATTAGATGATTTCTTTGCACAAATCTTGAAGCAACAAGAAACAATAAAGAAAGCAGAAGAAGTTGCAGCAGCTGAAAAAGAAGCAGCAGCAACTGCTGAAAAGGCTACTGCAAAACCTGGGGAAGCAAAACCCGGGGAAGAAGCAAAAGCAGAAGTTAAGCCAGGAGCAAAGCCAGGAGCAAAACCTGCAGAAGCAAAAACAGCAGCACCATCAGCTAAAGCCAAGCCTGCTGAGAAAAAGAAGTAGTTCTTTG
The DNA here is from genome assembly GCA_038045865.1 of Nanobdellota archaeon. GTDB lineage: Archaea > Nanobdellota > Nanobdellia > Pacearchaeales > GW2011-AR1 > ARS1285. The sequence goes on along the minus strand of JBBSXH010000042.1, from coordinate 4,211 downwards.
TGATTCTATAAGAATAAAATAGAAAGATATTTATATTAAATAACTGTCTTATATTGTAACCTGGTTAGTGCAAAATGAATAAAGAACAAAAAGAGATAATTAAGCAACTGAAAGAAATTTCAGAGAGATTAAAGCATTCTATTAAAAGAAGAGATTGTCCTTACAAATTGTATATAGATAGTGTTAGATGTTTCGGGTCTTTTAATAAGGCAAAGGAAAAGGCAAATTTAATCACATCAAACAATATAATAATTAATTTTAAAAAAGATGCTTTCAAAAAAGATGGGGACTTAGCACAAATAGCAAGTTATATTACTTTTGATGGGCATCTTTATGATACTTTAAGATGTTTTTATTTTTCTTCTAAGCATGTCAAAGATTTGAAGAAATTTGAAAAATTAATAAAGAAGAAATTTGGAATATTTTCAGGAAAGTATTATCTAGATAGTGGAGGACAAGGCAAAAATAAAACTCATAAATATATTGTTTTTAATAAAAAAATTTCTCAAAAACTTTTTAAATTAGGAGTTCCTAAGGGAGATAAAGTTAATCAGGCTTTTAAAATTCCAAGGTGGATATTTTATTCAAAGCCCTTATCCAAAGAATATCTAAAAATTGCTTTTTTTTGTGAGGGTTGTTTTAAAGAATCAAAAAACAGGACTCCTAGAATTGCTATTAATTTAGCAAAAACAGAAGAGTTTATAGCAGATGGGATAAATTTTATGGAAGATTTAAAAAAAATGTTAAAATATTTTAATATCAGAACAACTAAGTGTTATGTTTATAGTAATAGAATAAGAAAAAGAGACAATAAAATAAGCAGAGATATTAAGTTTAGAATAAAAATAGAAGACAACAATAGATTTATAAATAAAATTGGGTGGATAAAATAGAGGGAGATGTAGTGTAGCCTGGTTATCACTTGAGGTTTGGGACTTCAAAACCCCGGTTCAAATCCGGGCATCTCCATTTAGGGAATAGTTTAAAAAGCCTTTTTTATAATTAAATTCATACAAACATGACAAAAACTAAAAAAGTCAGATCATCAGGAAGATTTGGAGCAAGATATGGAAGAAGTGTTAGAACTAAAGTTGCAAATATAGAACAAATTCAAAGAAAAAAACAAAAATGCATTTTTTGCAATGGAACTGCAAAAAGATTATCAAAAGGAATTTGGTTATGTAAAAAATGCAACAAAAAGTTTGCAGGACATACTTATTATCTAAACAAAGAATAAATTTAAATAATAACTTAATAATCATTAAATAACAAAAACAATATGGCACAATACAAATGTTTCAAATGTGGTAAGAAAATTACAAGTAATCTCTTGGAAAAAAGATTTCTTTGTCCTGGATGTGGTTCTAAAATTTTCTATAAACCAAGAAAGCATATTGCAAAAATAAAAGCAATATAATTTAATAATATTCTTAAAATGGATCTTAAAAAGGAAACTCAACAAAAAATTCAAGAAATTCAGGTTTTGGAGCAAAATCTTAATCAGATATTAATGCAAAAGCAATCATTTCAAATGGAATTAAATGAGTCTCAAAATGCATTATCTGAAATAAAAATTTCTAAGGATGATGTTTTTAAGTTAATTGGGCAAATAATGATTAAAGCAGACAAGAAAAAAACAGAACAAGAATTAATTAAAAAAAATGAGTTGTTGACACTTAGATTAAAATCAATAGAAAAACAAGAAGATGAATTTAGTCATCAAGTAGACAAGTTAAGAGAAGAAATTATGAAAGAGATTAAGTAAGTTTTAAAGATTCTTATTTTTAAGAAAATTAAACATTGCCCTAACTTTTACCTGATTTTTTCAATTTTTATTTTATTATTAAGATTGTAAATTGAAAACACCACATCTGATAATATCTATATTAATTATTAATAAATATCAGTGAAATATTTGGGTAAGAGGTAAGCAAAAGCATTTTAGTAATAAATAAGAACAAGAAAATGTTTTTGGGAGTAGAAGATTTAGTAAGAATTGGATAATAAGCATAATTTTATCTTCATAAAAAACTAAAAATTATTTTAATCATATCACTACAAGATTTCTTTTTTACCACAGAAATCTTTATAAACTAAGCATAACCATTTTTAATTATGGTGTTCGAAAAAATAAAAAAAGGGTTTTCAAATGCATTTGGAGGCGATAGTAGTTCTCCTGAATACATTGAAATTGACTTGGGCAGAGAAGTTAAGAAATCAAAGGTTGTTGTTAGACCATTTATACTAAGAAGTTTTGAAGATGTTACTCCTATTTTAAACTCATTAAGAGATGGTTATACTATTGCGATTATTGATTTTAAACCATTAAAAGCAAAAGATGTTATTGAATTGAAAAGAGCAATTTCTAAAATTAAAAAGACAGTTGATGCTTTAGAAGGAAGTATTTCTGGGTTTGGAGAAAATGTAATCATCGCAACTCCTGAATTTGCAGAAATATATAAGTCTAGAACTTCAGTTCCACATTCACCTTCTGAAGATGAATTAAGAGAAAGCAGAGAAGCAAGGGCGAGAGAATAAACCTCAACTCTTATATATCCTTATTTTATATTAATTCTATGAAAGTTTTGTACATCCAATCAAAATATAAGGGAAATTTAGATGTTCAATTATCTAAACAAGAGCTATCAAAACTTCCTGAGAACTTGTTCTTAGCTTATTCTATTCAATATAAGGGGCTTGCTGAAAGCATAAAAAAACAACTTGAATCAAATCATGTAAAGATTGATAAATTCCAGCAGGTATTGGGTTGTTCTAATGTTAATACTGCTCTTCCAATCTTACTTATTGGTTCTGGAAGATTTCATGCCCAAAACTTAATGTTACAGGCAAGAGAAGGTTTGTATGTTCTTGAGAATAATAAGATTGTAAAAATTTCAGATAAAGAAATACAAGAATTAAAAGCAAAAAGAAAAACTGCTTTAATTAAATATCTTAGAGCGGATAAAATAGGAATTTTAGTTTCAACAAAACCAGGACAGGAAAATCTTAATCAGGCGATTAAATTAAAAGAAAAAATTGAAAAGCAAAATAATCAAAAACAAGCATTTATTTTTATGTCTAATAACATTGATGTTTCTCAATTTGAAAATTTCAATATAGAATCTTGGGTTAATACTGCTTGTAGTGGTTTATCTATGGATAATTTTAATATAATTAATATAAATGAGATAAAAAATTAATTTCTTTTCTTGTTGATAATGTTATAGTCTTAACAGCTATGTTTAATCATCTTTCAATTTTTGTTCATCATCTACAAAACTGAAACTTATAAAGATATCAAAAAAATAAAGTGAATAACTTTGTAAAAAGCGAATTTATGAGCTTTTGGAAACTTCAGAAATCTATGATTTCTGAGAGTGCTCAAAAACTAAAAGTTTTTGACAAGGCAAATAAAAAACAGCCGAGCGAACCGAGGCTGATAAGAAGGTTAGATAAAATTATTTTACTCCTTTATTATATTCTTAACCATATCTGCAAAAGCAGGTCTTGTAATTAATATTCCTACACTTACTCCAATAATTGTTGTTAATGCAAATCCTTTTAGCATTCCTGCTCCTGCCCAGAATAATGGAAGCATTGCTGCGATGATTGTAAAGAATGCTCCTATAATTACAAAAAATGCATTTTTTATTCTTTCTTTTAAACTAATTTGTTCTTTTGAAACAGCTTCGTCTAGAATAACAATCTGGTCATTTACTCCTGTTCCCATTCCTGCAATTATTCCTGCAATACTTGGAGCATCTAAATTCCATTTTATCAAGGCGGCAATTGCTAGAGTAATCATTGCCTCTGAAAACATTGTTAAAATAACTGCTAAAGTAATTTTTATTTTTCTATATTTTATAAATAAAGCAATAGAAATTGCTGCAAAAACAATTAGAGCTAATAGAATAATATTTTTTAAAAATTCTTTTCCTAAAACAGGAGAGATTGTATCTATTTTTACAATTTCTAATTTATATGGTAGACTTCCTGTAATTAAAATAGTCTGAAGTTTTTTCATATCATTTGTTGCAGTATCATAGGCTTCTTTTTGAGTCAAACCTGTTCCAGAACCACTTATTGAAATTTGGGTTGTTTCTCTTCCTTTCAAATCTGTAGAAATTGATAATGAATCAACAAGAATATCATCTAAATATAAATCAAGTTTTTGACTTAAATATTGAGGATCTTCTGGGTCATTTCCTAAT
>JBBSXH010000041.1:262-9479 GCA_038045865.1 Nanobdellota archaeon | reverse complement strand
AGCGAAGAGATTAAGAAAATCAAAAAGGGGAAGAAATGAAAATTAGAATAAACAAAAAATTTATATTTGTAATTTTAATAGCAATATTAATAATTATTCTGTTAATATTCTCCAAATTAAGTTTTTATCAAAAAGATAACAAAACAAATGATGAAAATAAAACAGGATTTTTAAATACACTTTATAATTTTTTAGGAACATTTTTAGACATGCTTGGAATTAGTGGGGGAGAAAATCAGGTTGGAATAATGGGTGGAGGAACTACCTATTCTGATTATCTTCACTTTTACCAGATAAGATATAATTCTGAAAATTCTGCCTTTCCGGTTCCCTTGCCAGAGGGAAGAGTAAACTTTACAATAGGCGACCCCTATGATGGAATCCCCCAGTACATTTATGTATCTATAGCAGAGATTCATGGGCATGAAGTCTATTTAAGTTATCCTAGTAGTCCAAATTATGTTTATAATGAAGTAATTATATTAAATTCCTCAGAAGTTGATGCTATATTCAATGGAAAAACTAGTGTTACACAAGATAGAATACAAAGAGCAGACATAGAAAAATTACATTCTCAACTTATTGTTCAACATCCAGAATGGTATGCTAATGGAATAGAATTAAACTATGGAGTTTTAACCTATGCAAATGGTACAGTAATTTTAGATTCAAATAATAAAACAACTAATGATTCTTCTTTAGATTTTTACCAAAATGGGAAAACAATTGTTTTGCCTACCAGATATAATAATAAATATCTAACAAGATTGAACTTAAATTACAATAATCCAACAGTGAGAGAGTATGCAATTAGATTTATACTGAAGAAATTAAATCAAAGCAGAAACAACGCAGTTTTTATTGATAATACCCCTGAGCAAGAGACAATGCTTTTTGAAGATGGAGATTATAGAAACCCTGCATTGCATTATATTTCTTCAGGAGATTGGCAAGAGCAAACAAGAATTTATGTTAATAATTCAATTTATATTTATAATGAAGTAAAAAAAAGAGGAAATAACCCTCAGATTATTAAAAATGGCCTGAGGTCTCAGAATTCATACAGAGATTATGCATTAAAAATATTAACAAATGGAACTAATTTTGATTCAATTGATGGAATGATGATTGAGAATAAATTTTGGAGCGATGAGTTTGATGCATTAGAAAATAAATGGGGTTTGAATGGATACATTAATTGGAGTATTATTTTTGGTAACAGAGGAAAGAAAATTTTGTATGTTGCTTCTGATTATGATTTCAGTGATAATGAGGCATTTAATATTTGGCTATTTGCTAGTCTTATTGCTAATAACAATTCTTATTTTTTTATTAATCAGGGCTACGATCCTTCTATGAAAAATTTCTCTTTTTATAATTATTCTATAGGGCAACCTTTAACAGAGATTTACAAAGAAGGAGATGTTTTTAAAAGAAAATTTCAAGGAGGAATTATTGAATTTAATGAAACTGAAGCTAAGAAAAATGGGAATATTCAGAATATTAAGTTCATAGAAAATAATTATTGCGGAAACTCAATTTGCGATTCTGGAGAAACAACAGAAACCTGTCCTGTGGATTGTGAATACCAAACGTTTTTCCTTGATGTAGGCTCTTCTCAAGATACTAATACTAGTAAATCAGCTTATCTAAAAACAGGCAGTGGAATTTCTGCAATAACTCAAGAGAACAGCATAACCTATAGAGCTCTAAGCGACTTAAACTACCTTTATTTTTATTTTAATACAAGCACACTTTCTCTTGCAGAAAATGGAGTTCCCTACAAAGATGCAATCTTAGAGATAGGATATAAAGATACTGTTGATGAGACTAATTGCAATAATTATAATAGTTATATGTCTTATTGCAGGCCATACATTGAGATAAACCTGAACTATGGCAATTTAGGATGGCATAGGCTTGAAGGATTTGGAGGAATTAAGGATAATCTTTGGAAAAATGAAACAATTTTTATTGAAAATAATTACTGGCAAGTATTGAGAAGTATTGGGGGAAATTTTAATTTTAGAATCTATTATCCAAATCAACTTAATGGAGAAACTTCCCTGCCTATAGATTATATAAAATTAACTTTTTATAATAATTCTGAATTTAATAGATTAAGAGAACTAGACAGAATCAACAGAACATTTGTTAGAAAAGATTATATTGAAACAAACACATTAAATAAATCAGATTTCCAGAAAAATTATTTAATATATTCAAGAAACTATTTAGAAAAAATCTACCCTAATACTGTTCCTAAATTAAATGAGATTACAAATAATATTTCAACATTTGAGATTGCCGGGAACTATGAACCCTTAACTTTTACTATTTATGCGTTTGAAAATCTAGAGAATCTAAAAATAAGTGTATCTGATTTGAACAATGGAAATGAAAAGATAATAAAAGAAAATATAAGGGTCGACAAAGTAGTTTCAATCGATAAAAGATGGCAATACTCTTATGATAAGTATTATGGAACTAATCCCTGGTATCTGGATAATATCACTTCATTTAATATTGCAAAAAATACAAGCCAGCAGGTCTGGTTAACAATATATGTTCCGAAAAATACTCCTAAAGGAAATTATTTAGGTAAAATTCAGGTTACTGGAGATAATCTTGAAAGTTCAGAATTGAATCTTTCACTTGAAGTGTTTGATATAGTACTTGAAGAGCCTGATGCTATTCCTTACTTATATCATTCTCCTTATATATTTTATAAGTATTATTCGAATCCAAAAGAGGTTGCTGCAGTTGATATGTCTGCACACAGCCTTAATCCAATTTTATCTTTTTTTCCTTCTGTCAATTCAAGTTTTGCAATAAATTTTACAAAAACACAAGACCATATATTTGAGATATTAAGATACAAAGAGCTTGGAATCCTTCCATCTACTGCACTTATTTCAATATCAGATAATAATGCTAATGTATGGTTTTGGACTCAAGGTAATAGCAATATTTTAATTGGTAATAGCAATGAATTTGATAGGGTATATGCAAGCATATTAGGACAGTATAAAGAATTCTTTGAAAGTTATGGGATAACACCTATTGTCTCATTTAACGACGAACCAGGAATGGATAAATCAAAAAGAAGATTTGCTAATCACTTTAACAAACTTGCGCATGATGCAGGATTAAAGACATGGGTAACATATTATAATAATGTTGAGATTCCACTTAACTTTAAGATGTATTTTAACTGCAATCAGACAGCAAATGCAGGAGACTATGCACAGTATGAGGCTAATGTTAATAAAAATTCAGTTCCTGAAATATTAAATTGGAGTATTTATGACGAGTTTGGAAATCGGCATTCCGGGCATAAATTAAAGATATTAGTAAACGATAATCTTGCATTAGATAAATCTCAAAATATTTCATATTATCATGGACCTTTTAATCTAAGTGTTAATTTATCAGAATATTCTGGTGAAACTGTAAATGTAAAAATCAGAATGGAGATAGCAAGCAGAGTAGATTGCTCTAATCAATATTACTCTTTTGGAGTATATCCTTACTTTGGAAATGATTCCTGGTTCAATCAGCCATGGCAATTTACTAGTAATCATCAATCATATTCTGGGGAAATTGATCAAGATCCTTATCTTGGGCCAATGGATACCTGGCTTGACAATAGAGTATATGCATTATCTTATGTTACTGAAGAACAAATAAATCTTACTAATGCTTCAGGAGACACATTTATGTATTATACAACTTATCCTGCTAACCAACCAGTAATATTAAATAATCGTTTTTTAAATGGAATATATGCTTCTGCAACAGGTGCTAAAGGAGTAAATGTATATGCATATGGGGACTGGGGGCAATTCCCTTATGATGATATGTCCACTTCTTATAGAGATAGACTTGGAACAACAGCTGGACTAAGGTCACAGAGCAGGTATGAGCTTATTCTTCCTTCATGGGAACCTCGTGTTTATGATACTGTTGTGCATGAATCTTTAAGAGAAGGAATAGAGGATTCAAGAATCATTGCAACACTTAAAAAAGCAATTAAAGAGCATCCTGGAGAAAAAGCTAATGAAGTTCAAGAATATCTTAACCTGCTTTTTTCAAAACCATGCAAAGATTGCCATCATTATCCTACTAATCGATACAGGACAGTAAACTCAACTTATCTTAGCACTAATCCAGAAAAATATGCTGACAGAAGTGAGGAAATTCTTTATGATTTGTCAGGAAATAAGACAAACTATAAATTTTTTGACAATACAAGAAAAACTATGATTGAATATATAGTTGAACTTAACCATGTAACACAAGGTCCTGATACTAATGCAGGTTCGGGAGAAAGTTCTAGAAACATTACAAGAAAAACAAACACAACTAATCAAACAATAAATCAAGAGGATATTATTAATAATCAAGAAATCACTAATGAAAATATTCCTGAAGATACTCCTAAAACCATAACAAACCCAGAAAATCCTCTTCCTAAAATTAAATCCTCTCAATTATCAAAACTATTTGTTAAAGTTAATTGGATTTATACTATTATTATTTTAACAAGCATATGGATTTTAATTATTGTTTATTTAATATTTAGAAATTTAATGAGAAAATCAAATATAAGAAAATTAAAAATAGAGCAAGAAAACAAAGAAAAAATTAATCAGGCAAGAACATTTATTTCTAATTTAAGGGAAAGAGGATATAATAATGATTTCGTAAGAAAATTATTTATAGATCAAGGATGGCCTGAACAAGTTATTGATAGAATTTTTTGGGGTGATGAAAAATGAACATTAAAAATATCTTTAAACACAAAAATTATCCAACAATAATGTATTTATCAATTACAATTGTATTAATCTTAATCTTTTTCAGTTTTGTAAATATCCTTGAAAAAGTAAAAAATCCTCAATTAAAAAAAGAGATAATCACAGGGTATACAACCAATGAAAACCTAGTGGATTATGCTTCAAATAATTACCCTAGAAAGGCATTTAATTATTATTACTTTATCTTAACATTAACCTATCAATTAATATTTATTATATTCATAATACTTACATATAGAATAAAAAAGATTTTTAAGCGAGAAAAACCAAATGATATTTAAAAAGGAGGAAAAACCAACAATCAAATACAAAATTAATAATAAACAATACCAAAAATAATAACAAAACTTAATCGCTTTGAATAATTTGTTCAAGCTTAAAAAACTCACAACAAGCTAAACAAAATAAGCTCAAGCGAATAAAGATTATAGATATTAACAAAAAGATAGTAGGTAAACAACAAAAATGAAAAAAGAAACTAAATTACAAAGAGAAAAAGCAACAATTGCAGGATTAAGGCATCATGCAAGAAGATTATCAATTAGAGAGGGCTCGTTTTCTACAATAAGACAATCTTTAGGAGACTCTTATATTACTCCTTTCGCAATTGCAATTAATTCAAGTAATTTTATTATTGCTATGCTTTCTTCAATTTCAGGTTTAGTCGGCCCTATGAGTCAGTGGTTTAGTTCTAGATTAATGGAAAAATACTCAAGAAAAAAAATAGTTGTTACTGCAATTTTTTATGAATGTTTAATGTGGATTCCTTTAATCCTAACTGCTTTTTTATTTTATAAAGGAATTTTAACTTCTTTTCTTCCTTTAGTTTTGTTAATCTTTTTTTCATCATATGTAATACTTGCAAATTTAGCAGGCCCTGCATGGTTTTCTTGGGTAGGAGATTTAGTTGATGAAGAATACAGGGGGAAGTGGTTTTCTAAAAGAAATCTTATACATGGAACAGTATTAGTAATATTTACTTTATTAGCTTCATTTTTTCTTGATTTTTTAAAAAAGAAAAATCTGACTATTTTTGGATTTATGATTTTATTTTTTCTAGCAATGATTGCAAGATTAATTGCAAGAGAATATTTTAAAAAAAGCTATGAACCAAAATTAAAATTAGAAAAAAATTATTATTTTAGTTTTTGGCAGTTTATTAAAAAAGCTCCTTCAAATAATTTTGGTAGATTTGCTATTTTTAGAGCAATAATGGATTTTTCTGTTTCAATTGCAGGCCCATTTTTTACAATTTATATGTTAAGAAATTTGGGCTTTAGTTACACAACATTTATGATAGTTACTCTTTCACAAACATTATTTGGATTATTAGTAATGAAACAATGGGGAAGATTTGCAGACAAATATGGAAATTATGAAGTTATGAAATTAACTATTATAATTGTAGGAATATTCCCATTCTTATGGTTAATATCCCCTAATCCAATTTTTTTAATTTTTGTTCCTTCATTAATAGGCGGAATAGGTTGGGCAGGATTTAATTTAGCTGCATCAAACTTTATTTTTGATTCAGTCACTCCTCAGAGAAGAGGTATTTGTGTTTCTTATTATAATGTATTAACAGGTATTGGAATTTTCTTAGGTGCAGGACTTGGAGCAATCTTAATAAAAACCTGGACAATTCCTTTCATGGACACAATTTTATTTATCTTTGTAATTTCAGGTATAGCAAGATTAGCTTCTGGATTAATCCTATTGCCTTCTTTTAGAGAAGTAAGAGAAACAGAAAAATTTAAATCTAAAAACGTGCTACAGAACCTTGTACCAAAAATAATTAAAATCCCTATGATTGAAGAAGCTCATGAATTATTTACAAAAAAAATAGTTAGATGGAAAAAGTAAATAGTTAGGATAATAACTAGTTAATATCTTGTAATCTCTACCAGTTTTGGATTTAATTTTTGAAGTTATGAAGATGATTTAAACAATTTCTGATATGCTACATATAATTATTAAGATTATAATATTATTAGAAAAATAATTCATCTCCTCAGTTCTTCCATAACTTCTTTAGAATATTTTTTTGCTAAAACAAGAGGTTCAGGAAGTTTATGAGGCAAACAAATAAACTTTTTGCATAACTCATAACTTGTATTAATACTAATATCATTTCCAGGACTTATATACATTGGTTTACTCCCAACTTTACTGATAAAAACTTTTCCAATCTTTTTATTATTCTTAAAAATATCTTGTTCTTTAATTTCACAATCATTAATAATATTTGCAACACCAATTGCAGGAATTCCTGCTACTAAAGAAAAATGACTTGCTAATCCTAATCTTGGGTGAGTAATACCATGAGCAGGAATAAAAACAACATCTGGCTTTTCATTTAATTTATTATAAGCTTCTATCATTGCAGGAAGCTCTCTATAAGCCCTAAATCCAGAAAGATAAGGAAATCTGGCTTTATCATAAAAATAAGCCATATCTAAAACTTCAAAGTTTTTATTACACACAATAACACAACTTAAAATTTTATTCTCAAGAAAAATATTTATAAAAGCACCAAATCTATCAGACAAAGAAAAATCAATATTATCACTTAAATTTATCTGCTTTGCTAACTTTAATTGTTCTTCTTTTAACTTTTCAATATCAATATTATATCTTTTAATTAATTCTGCTTCTTCCATTTTACAAAGTTACCCTTTATAGATATAATAAAAAAAGATAGATTAAAAAACCTTGTGTATCTAACGATTAATAAACCACACTCTAAATTCAAAAAGGCAAGCCCTAATTTGAATTTCTTTCTTTTGTTAATAGTGTTATGAGCTAATCAATATATTTGTTATATTCAAAGATTTGTTTCATCATCTTCAAAGATTATTTTAATCCTCTTCAAAACTAAAACAATTAAAGCCAAAGCTGTAAAAAATTTATACATTATCAGAAGTCAAAAGAAAATTAGAGTTAAGACTTGTCTTCTCTAATTTTAAGTTAGATTAAATAGTTATTTGTGATAAACACATAACTATTTAAATAAAAAAACCTGAATATAAACATGTTCAAAAAAAAATGCCTAAGATGTAAGAATAAAACAGAAAGAAAATTTGATTTTTGTCCATATTGTGGTTATAATATGAAAAAAGCAGATTCAGAAAACTATGGTTTTTTAGGAAAAGATGATATTATAGAAGGAATAGATTCTTCTTTTGGATTTGGTGGTTCTATGATTGATAAATTATTCAGCAAAGCAATGAAAGAACTTCCTGCAATAATGAAATCAATGGAACAACAAATGAATAATGAAACAAAATCTTCTGCAGGTTTTCCAAATTTTCCAAATTCAAACATGAAAATAAGATTTGCAATAAATGGAAAAGAAATACCTATTAATCAGATTACTCAACAAAGAAAACAAGTAAAACCAGTTAAAATTTCAAATCAAATAACTCAAGAAAAAGCAGAAAAAATTGCAAAACTTCCAAGAATAGAACCAAAATCTACAATGAAAAGATTATCAGGCAAAATAGTTTATGAATTAGAAGTTCCAGGAGTAGATGATATTAAAGACATTTTAATAAATAAACTTGAAAATTCTATTGAAGTAAAAGCAATTTCAAAAAACAAAGTTTATTCAAAAAATCTTAATATAAACCTGCCTCTTTTAGGTTATGGTTTAAATAAAGAAAACTTGATTATTGAATTTCAAGCGAAGTAAATCAAATCAATAATTCAAATAAAAACACTTATAATCTTAATATATAGAATTAATCGCTTAATATTCTCAATCAAATCTTAAAATAGTTTTACAAATTATCAAACTTTCTAGTAAAAAATATGAGGCTGCCAAGATTTGAACTTGGGATCTCCACCTTATCAGAGTGGCGCTTTAACCAGGCTGAGCTACAGCCTCATCCAATTAGTTAAGAAAAAGCTTATTTAAAGGTTTTTATAGAAATTATATTTCTTTATATGCTTTGGATTTGCAGGTTTTATTATTTCCATAAATTTATGAAACATTTCAGTTCCTCTTATGCTAACTAAATATGCCTGCATCCTATTGCCTCCCCTATTAGATTTCTCCTTATGCATAGTTGTTCTAAGCCCAAGACTATTGAATATATTCAATAACTGAACAGCTAATTTTTCAGATATTGTCACAATCTGCATCCGGGGATATAACTTATTATTTTTCTTTTCTAAATAAACACAACCATCTGTATCAAAAATTCCCCTTATAACTGCAATTCTAAGTTCATTATTAGTTAAAAAAGTTTCAGGAATTACAACATCAAATTTCTTTCCCAAAGGTAATCCTAATTTCTCCTTAAATCTAACTAATTCATCATTCCAAATTTGAAAACCAAAAACTCTCGTTGAAGGCATCTCTCTTAAGTTTATATTAATTCCATAAAGCAATTTAA
>JBBSXH010000041.1:0-252 GCA_038045865.1 Nanobdellota archaeon | reverse complement strand
TATAATGTTCTTTGTCATCTTCTATGTGCCCTCTTAATTGATAAATGCCTTTTTTGTATCCCTTATTATTATAAAAATTCATACTTCCATCTCCAATATGCCATCCTGTTTCTTCAGCGAGTTCAGGAGTTATAGAAGTAGGAATAAGAATATTTTTCATTATTTTATTTTTAAAGAACCAGAATATTAAATGTTTTAGGCTACATCCCAAATAGTTTTTGAGGTATGATTTTCATTCAAAAACTAATTGAT
>JBBSXH010000040.1:0-1701 GCA_038045865.1 Nanobdellota archaeon | reverse complement strand
GGAAATTCAAAACCAACTGCATTTAATTTTTCATTTAATTCTTTAATAGAAACTCCTGCTTCAACATGAACAATTAAATTTAATCTATTAAATCCAAGCACTTTATTCATTTTATTCATATCAATCACTATAGAATTATTAGGAATAGTTCCTCCCATAGTACTTGTTCCACTTCCTCTTGGAACAATATCCAGATTAGCAATTCTAATTGCACTTATCAGTTCATCAGAACTTTTAGGAAATACTATTCTTTCTGCTTTTCCTTTTAACCTTGATGCATCTGTTTCATAACAAATAATTTCTTTGTTTGTTACCATTTTGTTGTTTTATTATTTTTGATATCCTGTTGATAATTTAACTTACCTTATTCGCTTTGGCTTGTGTTCATCAAGCTTTGTTATTAATTGCTCAAGCTTAATCTTATTAGCCATAGAGTTTAAGTTATTATTATTGATAGTTTATTTTTATTTTTCCTCCTCGCTTTCTTCATCTTTCCCTAATTCAATAGTCTCAAGTTCTTCTTCATTATCTTCTTTTTCAAAATTATCAAACTCAATATCAAGTGCTTTTGCAATAACTTCTGAAATCTCTAAAATCTTTATATTAAATTCTCCTGAATTTTTCTTTAGTAAGATATAATTATCCAAAGAACAAACAACCATTTTTTTTATTTTTAATCTCTTTGCCTGTAATAATAATTGTTTTGCTATTTTATCTGCTAAATCTGGCTCTGTTATTGTTAAACCTCCACAACCCCCACAACACATACTATTTTGCTTTGACTCAGTCATTTCTTCAATTTTATAACCCAATAATTCTAAAATCTGCCTAGGTTCATTATAAATATTACAATGTCTTCCTAAATAACAAGAATCATGATATGTAATTGATTCTTCAACTTTTCTTTTAATTAATCTAGGATTATCTGCAAGTTTTTCAAGAATTAATCCCAAAGTATTTTCTATTTCAATATCCCAATCAGGAAGCATTTCTTTATAACTCAAAAGCATCTTATAACAACCCGGACAAGAAGTAATTATTTTTCTGATATTATTTTCCTGAAAACTGTCAAAATTTTTTCTTGCAAGCTTTCTTGCTTCTGTTTCATATCCAAATTCAAGTGCTTTTAATCCGCAGCAATTATATTTTTGCAGAGTTTTAAAATCAATGCCCAGTTTAGAAAAAATCTTTTTGTAAAGTTCTGCATATGTCTTGTTTTTATAATAAGCATTACATCCAGGAAAATATAATGTTTCTGAATCTTTAAATAATGAAAATATCCCCATTTTAGTTTATCTTTAGAAAGGTTTTTGCTTTTAAAGGATATATATTGTTTAATGAATATGTCTAAAACTATTGGATATTTCCTTTGTATGAGATGAATAATAAAGAAAGATAATTTTATAAATAACTCTCTTTGTTAATTAAATTATACTAAAATGATAACTGTAAAAGATTTTTATGCAACTTGGGAAGAAGTAGAAGGAAAACTTATAGATATGATTGGATATCCAATGTTATCTACAACATATTCTGCAGAACAACGTCTAAAAGAACTATATAAAATGAAAAAAACATTAGACGAACTCAAACCTACCCCAAACATACAAATTAAAGGAGTTTATACAAAACTCTTTGGAAGAGTTACTTTTGAAAAAATACAAAAATGGGTCAATGATTGTTATGAAGTTACAAGTGAAA
>JBBSXH010000039.1:0-5545 GCA_038045865.1 Nanobdellota archaeon | reverse complement strand
AAAAGGAGGAGATTTGACTATTTAATCATATCCCTTTAAGTATACAGTATCCTATAATAGAAACTTTTAAATAAGCCTATCTGCTAAAAAAATTGCAGATAGGCTAGCGGGGTAGCTCTCCGCTGATTGCAAACGAGCTTTAGGCAAGCCGCAAGGGGGGGAGTGACATCTCTGTTAAGAAGTCTTTATATGGACGCTGAGGTTTTGTCCTTCTTGATCTTGCTTTTGCGAACTGGGTCAGACCTTGATCGGAGCAGCCCTAAACACGAGTTAAGGTGCTTGAGGGGTAGCAGAACTGAGAAAGTATAAAGTCAGCTTTTTAGTAAAGATGAAGCAAACCTCTGGTCTGCACTAATTTTAAAACTTTTTTAATAATATATAATTCCTATAATCATGTTTATCATTTGAGAAGCTTGAACAATTAAAGCCAAAGCGAATAAGATTTCACATTACTAAAAGTTTAGTATTAGTAATAAGTGATTTCTAAACAAAGATAAAAGAATATTTTATAAAGTTGGTTTTTATTAATTAAATATGAAAGAGATGAATAAAAAAGTAGATAATAAATTTTATTTGAAAAATAAAAAAGGACAATTTTATCTTGTAGCTGCAATTATAATTGTTATGATTATTTCTGGAATTGCAAGTGTTAAAACTTATGCTGTTATAACCTCTGAACCGAAAAATATTCAAGAGATAAGCAGGGAATTAAAAGAAGAAAGCCCAAGAATTGTTGATTATGGGATTTATAATGATAAAGAGATAAAAAACATTATTGAGAATTTTGATTCAAACTTTTCTGAATATTTTTTGAAAAAAACTGAGAATGCAAATATTGTTTTTATTTATGGTAACAGAACTGAATTGTATAGTCTTCAATATAATAATTTCTCTACTGGAAGTGTTTTTGCAACAGTTGGTGGTTCTGCTCCTACTTGGGGTTCAGAATCAACTATTGCAAACATAACAGACATTACTCCATCAGGTAATTCTGTTAATGTTAGTATTTTAAATAGAAACTTTTCTTTTAATATAACCAATAATGAAATGTTTTATTTTGTAATAACTCAAGAAAAAGAAGGAGAAATAATTATTGAGAGAAATTAAAACAAAAAAATATTAAAAGACTAAAAACTATGTTAATAATGAATAAATAATAAACCAATACTGTTAGTAATATTTAAAACTAAATCGCTTTGGCTAATGTACTCAAGCGAATAAAAGTTTTTTATTATTGACAAATGGTTAGATTATTATTAAAAAACAAAAACTATAAAAGACTAAAAATCATGTTAGTAATATCAAAATACGAGTTAAGTTATGTGTGAAAATAAAAAGCGATTGAAGCATAGCTTAAATTTAATGAAACAAATCTTAATAAAAACTCAAATCAAGAGAATAAATGTTTAAGATTATTAAAAAATAAAGATGATGAAAAGACAGAATAAAAAAGGTAGAAATAGGTTTTTTCAAGAG
The DNA here is from genome assembly GCA_038045865.1 of Nanobdellota archaeon. Classification (GTDB taxonomy): domain Archaea; phylum Nanobdellota; class Nanobdellia; order Pacearchaeales; family GW2011-AR1; genus ARS1285. The sequence continues at coordinate 4,069 of JBBSXH010000039.1, read as the reverse complement.
AAAAAAGCTGTCAGTGAAATGATTGCTTATGTAATTTTAATTGCTATAGCAATAGGTTTAGCTATAGGAGTATTTTCTTGGCTAAAAGATTATGCTAATGTAACTCCTAAAATTGATTGTAAAGCAGGAACTTCAATTGTCTTAGAAGATTATAATTGTGCTTCTGATGGGACATTTACAGTAAATATTAAAAATAATGGGATGTTTGATGTAAATGGAATTTTTATGATGGTTGGAAATAATTCTCAGAGACAACCTATAGAAAGATTATCTGCATTAGGTGAAAGTCAACCTAGTAGTCTTCCTGGCTATTATACAGGCAGAATAAATGTTAGTGAAAATCAAACAATAAGTTTTAATGCAGTTGATTTAAATCCAATTCAAATTGTCCAAATACAACCCTTTATTCTTGATAATAAAAATAAAAAAATATTGTGTGAACAAGGGATTATAAAAGAAAATTTAGTTGGATGTGTTTTTAGTTAATTTGATAAATCTTAGAAAAAATACTAATTTATATAGTTATTATTAATTAAAACGTTATTAAGATAGGTAAGAGTAGAAAATAAATTGGTTTGAGATTTTGAGTGTTAAGCTTTGCAAACTTTCTTCAATTATTGTTGAACTTCTTAAATAATCTCACAAAGCTTAATTTAATTTCTGCAAAACTTATTGGTTTTACACATTACTAACATTTAATTATTAGAAATAATCTATTTCTGTCCAACTATTATTTTATCACAAGATATTTAAATAAAGGAAAACAAGAGTTTAATATAAAATGAGAATAAATAAAAAGGGTGTGACTCCTGTTGTTTCAACAGTTTTATTGATTATGATTGTGGTTATATTAGCAGTTATAATCTTATTATGGAGCAGGGGTTTTATAAAAGAAAAAATTTTAAAGTTTGACAAACCAGTTGAAAATGTTTGTTCTGAAGTAGGAATTAAAACATTTATTAATGATGATAATAGTTATGGATTTACAAATACTGGAAATGTTCCAATTTATTCTGTTAATTTAAAGACAAGTAATTCAGATGGAAGTTCTACAATAGATTCAATAAAAACTGGTGCAAATCCTGGAATTTCTGTTATGTTGGGAGAAACAGGAACTTATCAAGAAGGTAATGAAATAAAAATTATTCCTGTTTTATTAGGAAAAACAAAAGCAGGAGCTGTTAAAGAATATACTTGCCCTGAAAATACTGCAATAGTTGTTTAAAATGGAAAAAAGAAATACATTTAAATTAATATTTGGAATTGTTTTAATCTTAATTAGTTTAAATTTTGTTGATGCTGATGATATAAATTGGGCTGCAAGTGCTAATGGGGGAGTTCCTAATATATTTATGACAGATGCTTTCGGAGGTAGTGGAGTATGCTGTGGTTATTATGATAATTCTGCACAAACAAGTTGTACTATGCCCTGCCCTTCTCCTACATATGCATATCCAACCATAATTATTGATGAAAATGATAATACTTATGAAGGTTTTTATATGAATTCTGGAGGTGCAGGAAGAATATTTAATTTACATTCGCAAGTCACATTTAATAATCCAAAGAATTTAACTAGAATAAATTATACTATTTATACAGATGGTTCTGCAGATTCTACTTCAGGACAATGCTCAGGACATGCAGAACAAGTTTATGTTCATTATGCTGGAACTCCTTCTGGAACATGGGATAGTATAGATTACTTTGGTCCCTTAACTGGGACTCATACAAGAACTATTGCAGGGGATTTTAGAAATGTTGATAAAATATATTTAAAACTCTGTTTTAATACTGGAGGGGCACCAGATGCAAAAGTTTATGAAATCAAAGCAATAGGTCCAGAACCAATTACTCCAACATGTTCAGATGGAATTCAAAATCAAGGAGAAACTGGAATAGATTGCGGAGGTTCTTGTCCTGCTTGTGCTCAATCACATTCTTGCTCTAATGCAAACCAAACAATCCTAAAATTATATTCTTCAACAAATTCTCACGGAGCTTTGTGGGATGATGTAAGTGGATATAATTATGATATTTGTTATAATGAAATTTTTGGGATTGCTTATGTTGGAGCAAACCCTCATGATTGTACTGCTACAAATAAAATTTTAGGATTATCTAATATAAATAATGCTCATGCTGAAATTCCAAGTTTAGATGCTTATTCTACAGATGTTTGTTATGGTAATTTAGTTTGTAGTGCAAAAACAACTTGTGCTTCTGATGAAAAAACTATTGTAAGATTATATAATGAAACTAATTCTCATATTTCTAATGCTTCTGATTCAAATTATCCTATAAAAATATGTTGTAAAGAAGGAACAGAAAGATATTGGGCTAATATAAATGGTCAACTTATAACTTCTGCGCAAATTGGAGACACTGTATTAATGATTGGAAGTGCTAATGATTTTGTAATAAAAGAATCAGATGGTATTTTAGGATATGATGATATAAGAACAGTGACGGATACATTTACTTTAAATGGAAAAACTGCTGCAAAATGGACAATAACTCAAGAAGATTTTGATAAAGGAAATCCTGCTTCTGATTTAGGATTAGAATTTTTAACAGATAATCAAGAAGAATTCATCTTTGCAGATGGTGCTTCAGGAGAATTATTAGTTAATAAAACAAGTTATAATAATGCTCTTCCTCACACTTCAATAACTAATCCTCTTACTGAAAGTAATTATACTATAGATGCTAATACTGGAAAAACAAAACTGATTGATTTTACACAAATTAGTTCTGATGAAGATGATGATTTGCAAGTTCAATGGCTCTATGGAGATGGAACAGATAGTAGTTGGCTAATAAATTGTTTAACAACTGGAATTTGCAATACACAACATGAGTATAATTCTTCAGGAACTAAGATTATAAAAATAACAGCAAAAGAAATGAATAGAAGTCAATCTGCTCAAGATTCTTCATGGGTTTATATTTATAAAACTGGAATAAATGTTTTTGCTATTATTGACTCACCTGAATATGGGCAACCTGTTATTGGAAGAATTGTGAATATTAATGCAAACAGAAGTTTTGCTGCTCAATGCGGAGCTAGTTGTCCTGCTGGTTGTGGTGCAATAATTTGTTATAATGTAATTGACCCTCTTGGAGCTCCTCCTTTAAGTTGTTGTAAAAAAGCAGTTGTAGGAAATAATAATTTAACATTTGAATGGACATTTGATGGAATTAAAGATTTAACAGAAACAAGAGCAGAGTTTACTAAGTTTTTTTCAACCCCAGGAGAACATACAATAAATTTAGAGGTGACTTACAATGAATAAAATAAATACAATTAAATCAGTTTTTGGAATTTTTTTAATCTTAATTGGTTTAAGTTTTGTTAGTAGTGCTACTTATACTGATACAACTTCAACACAATTTCAATTAACAGTAGATTATCCAATTTGTTCTGATGACGGAACTTATTTTACTGATTACAGAACTACTCCATCTATAATTATTCCTACAATCGGGTTATCTCCTCCTGCTAATTGTTATAACCCTCTTGGAGAATCTTGTTGCCCAATAGGAAGCAATTGTAAAAAAATAAATAAAAATGATCCTAATGGTGTTCCATTTTACAATTGTTTTGCAAGTGAGATTAAGTATTGCAAAGATTACACAAGCCAAGGAGATTGTAATAATTATGTAAAATGGGTTGCTGAAAAAAGTATTGAAGGTTTAAAAAATAATGATAAATTCTGTAATAATTATATTCTAAAGGATGAATACCAAAAGAATGGGAAAAGCTGTTGGGATTATATAGCTGGTTGTCAGTGTTACTGGAATTCTGTTAATAATTCATGTCAACCAAAGTTTTCTAATAGAACACAATGTGAAGATGATGAAAAGCCTTCTGCACCATTATACTGCGAGTACACTATCACAGATTGGATAGACAATTGCGCAACAACAGGATTTATTGATGCTGTATGGACTGCTGAATATAATGGAGTGCCATCAGCATCAGGAGAATGTATTGGAGGAAATAGACAAATTCCATGCGAAGAAATAACTCAATTAGGTTTTTTTAACTGGATAAATTTTGTTTTAG
>JBBSXH010000038.1:0-4578 GCA_038045865.1 Nanobdellota archaeon | reverse complement strand
CTGAACCTGCTCCTGAAACACTAATTACAGGAGGAGTTGTTGCAGTTGAAAAAGGAAATGGATTTTTATTTAAGGTTTTTAAATATCCTGTTGGATTTTTTATTAAAGTTTTTGAAAAAATAGGAATAACTGGAAGGGCTGTTGGTGATACTAATATAAGTGCAACAAGCGAAGAAGTTGTTGCAAGTGAAGAAATAAGTACAAATGAAGAAACAATGAATGAAGAAACTCAAACTTCTCAAGAAACCACTAATAATATTAATAATTCTGATAATATAATTGATAACAATATAAGCAGTGAAGAAGTTGTGAGTAATGGGCAGATAGTTGGGAGTGAAGTCAGCAGTGAAAGTTCTTTAACAAATTCTGAAACTATTTCTGCAATTATAACTGAAGATGTTAAATTAGAAGAAATACAAAATAAAGTTGATGAATTAGATGATACTGAAATAAAGATTATTGAAGAGCAATCAAGTATTGTTGCAGGTGATTTTAAAGTTAATGTTACAACTGCTGATGAAGGCAAATATAAATGGGGCTATAAAGTTAAATTAAATTCACTTAATTTTATGGCTAAAATTGATGTTACTTCTGAAAAAAATATTTCAATTTTAAGTGATGATTCTTTACAAATTGGAAACCAAATGTTGAGTTTTGCTGATTTAGTTAAAGCGGGTTATACAATAAGAATAGAAAAACCTGCTCTTGAAATTAATATTAGTGCTGATACTACAAACACAGAAATTACAACTGAAGAAACTACCATGCTTACTGAAAATAATTCTAATAATCTAATTAATAATAATTTAAGTAGTGAAGAGATTGTGAGTGAAGAGCAAGCAGTTGGAAATGAAACAAGTGAGCAGCAAGAAATTGTTGCAGAGCAACTTGTAGAACAAACAATTTCTGAAACTCCTGTTGAACCAACAGGAATAACAGGAAATATAATTAAAAGTTTTTCAAAAACATTTTATGCATTTGCTGGGTTAACAGGAAGAGTTGTTGATGATACAACTGGGTTTGCAATTGAACAAACAGAAATTGCAGATGTTGAATATGAAAATACAATAACAATTTATATTGAAAAGGATTTCAATCTTGTTGCTGAAACAATAACTACAAATACTGAAACTCAAACTACTCAAGAAACTTTTGATAATATTATAACAGATAATAATACTAATAATATTATTGATGAGGGGAGTAGTTTAGAAAATAATAGTAGTGTTGGTGAAGTTAATGCAGGTAGTGGGATTAGTAATTCAATAACAGGAAATGTTATTGCAGATGAAACAACTGAAATAACTACTGAAATAACTACTGCAAACACTGAAACAACTTCTAATAATTCTAATATTAATAATATTGATGGAGTTAGTGGTGAGGGAATAGTCAGTGATACAACCTCTTCATTATCTTTGATTAAATATGAAGATATTGATGGAGATGGGAAAATCTCTGTTGGAGATATTATTGAGTTGGACCCTACTTTAACTTATATTTATATTTCAAAAGCAGAACATCTTGATTCAAATAGAAATTATATTTCAGATATTTATGAGCAGGTTAAAGAACAAGATGGAAATTGGAGTGAAGTTATAGGAAATAATGAGTTTGTTAGAGTAAGTTTTGAGAAAAATCTTACAAATTTGAATGATATTACATTTTATGGAAGAGGTGCAGATAATTGCACAATTAATCTTAGTGGCTCTATAATTATTAATGGAGAATCTGTTCCTTGTGAAATTTATAATAAGAAAAAAAGAATTGACGAAATAAAGAAAATTTTGTTTACAAATTTTTTGTCTCTTCAATTTATGATTTTGATGTTTATACCAAAAAAATTGAAGATGAGGAGGTTACTTGGATAATGAAAAATAAACAAAAAGAAAAAAATCTTAGTGGAAGCGATATAATTTTGAATTTAAAAGAAATTTTTATAGATAATCTTGATAGTTTTAATAGTTCTAGTTGTTCTGGGAATGTGAGATTTTGTATAGATTGTAGCACAAAACATGGATATTGTGAAGATCCTAATTTTTCTGGTACTATTAAAATTCTTGATATTAAAAAAGACAAACTTAGAGATACTTATAGTTTGAAAATTAAATTTGATAAAGAACAAGAATCAAAAGAGGTGAAAAATGAAAAATAAAAAGAAAGATATTTTGAAGGTCAAAAATGAAAAATAAAAATAATAAAAACATGAAAAAAGCAATTGGAAAAGAACTTGGAAATTTTAATTCCTTTAAGATAGCAGTAATCATATTATTTTTAATTATACTGATAAGTTTTGTTTTCTTAGTTTCTGCTTTAACCTCTGATGAAAGACAATCTCTTAATGATGAATTGAATAATCTTACAGCAGATTTAAACAGCCAAGGATATTCGTGGCTTGTTAATACTTTCTTTTTACAATTAAATGATAAGGTTTATAATAATCAAAAGTTACTATATAGTAACTTGGAGTTAACATGATACAATTTACTGAAAATGAAAAAAAGGCATTAATTATGATATTCAGGGATACTGAAAATGATTTTAATGCAAATAATTTGAGCAAAAAATTGTGCATTACTAGAATAGGGGCTATGAAATTATTAAAAAAACTAGAAAAAAAAGAAGTATTAAAGAGTAAGATTATTGGAAAATCTAGTATTTATAAAATTAATCTTGAAGATGATTATATCCAGGATATGATTGCATTTTTGTTGTCTGATGAAGCAAATAATTTTAAAAGATGGAAGAATGAATTTAAAGAGGTTTTTGATAGAGAGAGAATAGTAATGATTTATGGCTCTGCAATTATAAATTATTCAAAAGCAAATGATATTGATTTGATGATTATTGGAAATAAGTCTGAATCTGCAAGCATAAACAAGACTATAAGAGATAAGCAAAAGATACTTCCTAAAAAGATTCATTTGATTAATATGTCTGAGAAGGAATTTTTAGAAAATTTAGAAAAAAAACAAAAAGCTATTGTGGATATTGTAAAAAATGCAGTTATTCTTTATGGGCAAGCTAAATATGTAAGGTTAATAAAAGATGTCAAAAAAAACTAAGGTATCAAGGCATGTTGAATGGTGTTTGAAAAAAGCACAAGAAGAAATAGAAGAATGCAAGAAACAAGGCAAAAGAGAAAAGCATAGGGGCTTAATTAGGGTAAATCCAGATTTTAAATTAGCAGAAAGACATTTGGCTAAAGCAGAGCATTATCTTAGTGTAACTCAATATTTAGTAAAAGGAAAGATTTCTGATGTCAGTATGTCTACAATATTCTATGCAATGTATCAGTGTTTCTTATCGATTGCTATTAGATTTGGTTACGAATCTTCAAATCAATCATGTACAATATCTTTGATAGAATTTCTAAAATTAGAGAAAAAAATTGATATTGATGAGAGATTTTTAAGATATTTTGTGTATGAGGGTGAAGGTGATGATAGAAATGCGAGGATAGATGAGAGTATAATTGAGTTAAGAGAGAATTATACTTATGGGACAGAGGTAGAGGCAGATAAGTCAAAAATAGATTTTTTCATAAAAGAATGCAAAGAGCTTATTGATATAACTAAAGAAATTATTTATTCAGATATAAATGAGGAAGAAGAAAAAGATGTGGATGAAAAATAAAAAAATAAAAAATTTAGCAGGGGTTGGACTAGTCTTAATTGTATTAATGAGTTTAGTATTCTTAGTCTCTGCTTTGACTTCTGATGAAAGACAATCTCTTAATGATGAATTAAATAATCTTACTGATTATTTAACTAATAATAATTATGGTTGGCTTACAGATAATAATTTGAACAATAGAGGTAATATTTAAAATGGAAAAAGAAAAGGTTTATAAATCTCTAAATTCTAGTAATAGTAATATTTACCCCGGTGACCTGAAAGGGTTGCCGGATGAGTCTTTTTTTAGGGATACTGTAGTTTTTATTGATAGCGCTTTTCTTGAAAAATTAAGCAAGCATTTTGGAAAAGGTTTATATTTTAAATTTGATAGAATTTTGTTAGCAATAAATTTAGCCAAAAAACAAAATCTAAGTTGCAAGGATATTTATTATTATATTGCCTCGCCTTTTCAGAGTGAGATTACTACGCCTGAAGAAGAGAAGAAAAAAGAAGGATACAACCGGTTTATTAATAAATTAAAAGAAAAAGGAGTGATTGTTAGAGAGGGAAGATGTCAAAGATTAAAATGTGATGGAGATTTTGTTTACAAGCAGAAAGCAGTAGATATTTTATTGGCTATGGATTTGATGAGTGTTCCATTGAAATATCCTCAAGTAAAAAAGATTATACTTATTTCATCAGATTCAGATTTTGTTCCAGTAGTCAAAAATCTGCAAGAAAATGGAGTTAAAATAATTCTTTATACATATTATGAAAAAATAAGGAATACTCCTTTTTCAATAAGTAATCATCTTGTGAAATCTGTTCATAAATATGTTTTGCTAACAAAAGAGGATTTTAAGAATTCTCCATTAAAAAAAGAGGTGAAAAATGAAAAATAAAAATATGAATAAAAAAGATTTAATTAAAATAATTAAAAAAGGAGAATCTGAAAGAGTA
>JBBSXH010000037.1:0-7209 GCA_038045865.1 Nanobdellota archaeon | reverse complement strand
TTCTTGTCTCATGATAAGACAGGGATTTGTTCCAGATAAGAATCGATTCTACCTCTCAAATAGGTCTTATATTTATTTAAAATTAAATTGCTTAAATTTTTAATATCCTCATTTTTATAAGGGGTTTTAAATCTAACAAAATTATTTTTTCCATTCTTATGGGCCTGAACATATTCTAAAATAGAATCTTTATTACAGAAAAGCTCCCAATGGAATGCATGATGCATATGGGTAATAAAACCTTTACTTAAACTCATCTTTTTAGAAACAGAAGCCCGTATTTTATCATCAAAAACCTCTAAAGTAGAATTTTCTTTAGAAACATTGAATGCTTTTTGAATATAAGCCTCAACAAATTTTTCTATATTAATCTTCATCAAAATAAGAATAACTGTTCATTATTTAAAAACAAGATTATCTTTCAAAATAATCAACAGAAAACAACAACTATTTAAATCCCAGTTTACTTTCTTAACTATATTTTTTCTTATGCAGATTTAACTAAAAACATTTTTTAATAATATTTGAAAACAATTCTCTTGGATTTTATTGTTCAAGCGAATAAAAATAATATATTAATAACAAATAGAGAAGTATTTATTTATCCAAGTTATACACTTCCAAATCTTCATAAACAGCCCCTGTTTCAAACAACTCGCTTTTCTTTAAATAAAATTCGTCTATATTAAAACTTATTTTAGGGATATTAATTTTATTTAAATATTCCAAAAATCCTTTTTTATCATAAACTCTTTTAATTCTCGCAAGAGTAATATGAGCCATAAATCTTTTTTCCTGTTCAAACAAACCATCTAAACATTCATCAATTTTTTTCTGTAATTCAAATAATCCTTTACCTTTTAATTCAACCCATAATACTTTAATGTATCCTGAATATTTGCTTGAGAAAACACTTATCTTTCCTAATCTTGTTTCAAATTCACTAAATTTGATAGATTTTAATTTTTCTTTAACTTTTTCAATTTTCTCATCATCAATCTCACTTAAAAATTTTAGAGTTAAATGTAAATTTTCACTATTAACTAAATTTCCGTCAAATAACTTTTTCTTTTTAATTATCTCTTGGACATTAACAATTTCATTAATAATATTACGAGGCAAATCTAATGCAATAAAGCAACGGGTTAAATTTTCATTCATCTTTATATTCTATCTTCTTATCTTATTTTAAATATTTAATAATTCAACACACTTTTATCCGCTTAAGCAATTAAAATCAAAGCGATTTAGTCTTGCATATTCTTGAAAGTATCGTTTTGTTATAGGTTTATGATTAATATTCATCAGCAAAGTAATCAAATCATCTCACTCAATAATTTTGCACCAAGTTTTATAGTCATTCTATTAATATCTTTATCAGGATTAATTTCAACAAGATCTGCTCCTCTAAAATTTTTTAATAAACTTAATCTCTTAACAAAATAAATTAATTGTCTGCTTGTTAATCCACCTACTTCAGGATAATTTACACCAGGAGCAAATGCAGAATCTAAGCAATCCATATCAATCGAAATATAAAATCCTCCAGAAGTTTTTGCTCTTTCCATGACTATATCACAAACTCCTTGAATTTCTTCTTCAAAAGTTTCTAAATGAATTATAGTGATTTTATTTTCTTTAATAAATTGAATTTCTTCTTCAGACAAATTTCTTGCTGAAATCAAAACTATTCTTTTAGGTTCAAATCCTTTTTCGATTAATTTTCTTAACCAATTTCTATCTTCTGCAAGGAGTGTTCCTTCAAAACAATCTGAATGAGAATCAAAAACAATTAACATGGGATCTTCCTGAACTTTCTCAAATGCCTTCAAGATAGAGTAACTTATGCTTCCATCTCCTCCAATAAAAAAAACCTTTTCATTTTTTTCAAAAGCTTCTTTTGAATTTTCAAAAATTAATTCAATGGCTTCTTCTAAATTTTCTAAATCAACATGAATTTCTTCTAGATTTAATTTTTTAAAATCTATAATTTTTCCTTTTTCATTACTTTTTATATTTTTTAATTCTTTTAAAACCTCAATAGGTGCTTTTTCACATCCTTTTAGCTTCTCTGAAGAATTAATTAATCTTACTCTTATTATTTGCATAGTTAGATAAATCAAAACCTATTTAAATAGGTTTTTCTTATGGTAATTAGTAGATAAATCAAAAAAGGAGGTTAAAATGAAAGGACTAGACAAAACAGCATTTATCTTAGCTAATATTGGGGCTATCAATTGGGGATTAGCACAACTTAACTGGAATTTAGTAGATAAATTAATTGGAAGCTGGGCAGGTGCAACAGTAGCAATGATTGTGTATTATATCATAGCTCTATGTGGTATCTGGGGCTTAGTAAAAATTTTCAGCAAATAAATATTAATTTATTTTTTTTATTTTTTAGTTAAATAAAATCAAAAGGAGGTATAACATGGCAAAAACAACAGCAGTTGTAGTAACAATAATTGGTTTGCTATTGCTTTTAGAAGCAGGAGGATGGCTTGCATCTATAACAACATATAATCCTTGGCTTATAGCAATAGGCGTATTAGTAATTGGAATTACAAAGCTAATGAGAAACTTTAAGTAAATCTTAATTCCGGAAAAATGTAAATTTTTACGGCGACAAAAAATTTAATATTTTTTGAGCGTTTCTTTATTTTTAATTTAAGTTTATAATAATTGAAAGGAGGAAAAAGAAAAATGGCAAAAATAAATAGTTTAGCAATAATAGGTAAATGGGCTTTTATAATTGGTTTAGCATTAGCAATAATCTCAGGATTAATACAAGGAGTATATACAATACCCTCTTTAACTTTAATCTTAGTTATATTAGGTTTAATAGTAGGTTTCTTGAATATAACTGAAAAAGATACAGTAAAATTATTAGTAGCAATAATTGCACTAACTCTTGTTGGAGGATTAACTATATCAGTTATCCCTGCAATTAACATATATCTTGAAGCAATATTGAAAAATATCTTGATATTTGCAAGTGCAGCAGGATTAGTTGTAGCAATTAAAGCAATTGTAGAGTCTACTAAGAAATAATTTTTAATAGGGAGAAATCTCCCTTTTTTGTTTTTTTATTTTATTTTCTTTTTTATATTTTTCGTACTAAATCCAGGAAACAAATTTAACCTGAATTTCTTTTCTTCTCTAATATCTATTAATCAAACTCGCTTTGGTTTTAATTTCTAAAGATTTGAGATTAATTTTTAAAATTTGCAGATGATAAATTAAGCTCTGTAAATGATGAACATATTGTAAGAATAGTAATATTAACAAAAGTCTTAGCATTTTTTATTGAGGGTTGACTTGTCTTTATTAAGGAAAGGTGACTTGTTAGGAAAACGTAGTTTTCCTACGATACTTATTCAGGCACAAGCGCCACAAAAGAATATCCTTTTAATCTGCTTAATTTTCTAACCTCTTGCAGTTTAACTTTACTAACATTATCTTCATATTTATAATAATTTTCAGCATTTCCTCCAAGTTCTTCTAATAATAAATCAGTCATAGTTGAATCACATTTCTCCTGATTTATTTGTTTTAAACCAATTAATCTTTCTTTTGCTTCATTAAAATCAGATTGTTTTAAGTCCTTTAATTTTTTGATTTCATTTAAAACAATTTTCTTTATTTCTTTGATTTTGTCTTTTGTTGTTCCAGAATAAATAAATTCATAAGAATAATCTCTAGATTGTTCTAAATTTGATTTTATCGCATAACATAATCCTCTTTTTTCTCTAACCTCTTGAAATAATCTACTGCTCATTCCACATCCAAGAATATTATCAAAAATTTCTGCAGCATATCTATTTTTATCTGTAAGTTTAGGCATATGAAAACAAATAACTTCATGTGCTTGATCTATGCCTTTTCTTTTTTCAATTAATTCTCCATTTTTAAGAACAATTGGGATGTGCTTTATTTCTTTTTTTATTTTAGGAAACTTTTTTGCTTCTTCTAAAACCTCTTCCCAGTTTGCTTTTCCAACAACACTGAAAATCATATTATTTGTTGAATAAATAGAGTTAAACAACTCAATAACTTTTTCCCTTGATAATCCTGCAACAGTTTTAGCAGTTCCTGCAATAGACATGTTAAATGGTCTTTTATACAACATCTCTTTTGCTTTTTCAAGAATATAAGTAGAAGGATTATCATGATACATTTTTATTTCTTCTAAAATAACTTTTCTCTCTCTTTCTAAAGCATTTTTTTCAAATAAAGGATTTAAAACTAAATCTCTTGAAATATCTGCTCCTAATAAAAAATATTTTGAAGGAAGTTTATTCCAATAAGAAGTTACTTCTTCTCCTGTAAATGCATTTAATATTCCTCCCTTGCTCTCAATTTCTTGAGGAATCTCGCTAACACTCCTATTTTTAGTTCCTTTAAACACTAAATGTTCAATAAAATGACTTATTCCCTTTATATCAGCAAATTCATGCTGTGCCCCAAATTTAACAGAAGTAGCAGTAGCAATAACAGGAATTTCTCTTTTTTCAAAAATAACAGTCAAACCATTATCTAATTTCTTACGATAGAACTCAACCTGTTTCATATTATTTTCTGTCCTCTTTTTTGCATCATAATAATTGATTAAGAAAAATCAATTAATAAACCTTTTTGAAAATAGATTAGTTTTTTAAACTCGTCTTTATGCATTTACTTATGAAATGTGCGGTTTTGTTTTCAGGTGGCAAAGATTCATGCTTAGCATTGCATAAAGCAAAAAAAGAAGGACATGAAATTTGTTATCTTCTAACGATTATTCCAGATAATTTTGATAGTTTTATGTTTCACAAACCTTATTTAAGTTTGCTTAAAAAACAAGCAGAAATGTTAGGATTAAAAGATAAATTAATTATTGTTAAGAGTCAGGGTGAAAAAGAAAAAGAACTTAAAGATTTAAAATTGCTTATGAATAAAGTTAAAGATAAGGTAAAAGCAATTGTTGTTGGGGGGATTGCTTCAAATTATCAAGGGGACAGGATTAAAAAAATATGTGATGAATTTAATCTAAAACTTATTGCTCCTTTATTAAATTATAAAAGTGAAGATGTTTGGAAAGAACTATTTAATGAGGGGTTTGAGATTATTTTAACTAAGATTGCTTGTGATGGACTTGATGATAGTTGGATTGGAAAAATTATTGATAAAAAGAAATTTGAGGAATTAAAAAAATTAAGTGAAAAATATAAATTTAGAATTGATTTTGAAGGCGGAGAAGCAGAAAGTGCTGTTTTGTTTATGCCTGAATTTAAAAAAGAGATTAAAATAAAGTTTAATATTAAGAGTGAAGGGAGATATAGACATTGGATTGATGAACTAAAAATTATTAATTAAAATTCTTAATATTTTAAAGATCCTTGATTATTCCATTTAAGAATAACTTTCTCATTCATTTGGTCAAAGGTAATCTTAAACTTATCAAAAAATCCATCTCTTCCTAAAATTATAGGTATTTCACCAATTTCTTCAGCAGTTCCAAGAATAACCTTAACTAATAAATTAAAGTTATAATTCTCATGACCCTTACTGATATTTACAATAATAGTTTCGTTTACACTATCTACCCATCCGCCTATCCCTCTAACTTGTTCTTTATTTCCTTCTAATCTTAATCCAAGCAACTCTGCAACATCTTGAGGAATTACTGAATAATCTGCTCCAGAATCTAATAATCCTATAAATTGAAAAAAATTATTTCCGTCACCCTTTAAAGATATTGGAATTGAAGGACTTTTATTTCCATCACCATAAGGCCTTTTATTTACCTTATATTTAAAATTCATCTTAAAAAATCATAGCACTTTTAGAAGGTATTTTGCTAAGAAGGGGTTTTTTATCAGGATATTTATTTTGTGCTTCTTTAAAAACTTCTTTAACATTTTTTCCGTGTGAAACAATTTTATTATCACATATTGCAACCCATTCTCCTTTATATTCCTTTAAATCAGTCTCTATAAAAAAATCATAATTCTGCTTTAATTGTTGTTCCATTTTAGAATACTCCTTATTTATTTTATGTAAAATTATTATATAAATCTTTCTAAATAGGCTCTGAGTGTATAACCAGCGGACATATGTCCTACCCTTTTTACACATAAACTTGGGAGCTTCGCTAACCCAAGTTCTTTTGAACAATCAATAATGTACAATCCTTTTTAATTTTAAATATCATAATTTAAGAAGGGAATAACAAAAATATTGAGGAGAAAAAGAAATTCAGGTTAAAACTTGTTTTCCTGAATTTAATAATAAACTAAGGCTAGTGACCCTAGGACATATGTCTCCTGGGCGCACACTAAATAGGCTCTGAGAAAATTCAAGAAGACAAAGTCGTAACTTGAATTTTCTTTTATTTCTAATAGCATTATGAGTTCAACAAAGTTTAAGAGATTTCAAAGTGGATAAGTATAATCCTTAAAATTGAACAATTTCCCGCAAAACTTCTTGCTAATCTCTCCCTTCTCATTCCCGCAACACTACCAACTCGTTAGTTATCATCCTTTAGTAAAATCTATTTCTTCTATTTCTAACAGCAAGCCAAATAATTAAAACTATAACTATTATCAATATCAAAATAAAAAATCCAAAAATAAATAAAATACCTTTGCCTACACTCTTATCTGTTCCTACATTTCCTTTTGTTTCTGCTAATTCTGCACTCACAACCAATACATCAAAATTCCTGTTTATTCCCTGACTAAACACAACCATGCCTTCTCCACCACCTCCAACCTGCTTAAATTCATATTCAACAACATATTTATCTCCAACCTTGGCCTTTGCAGGGATTTTAATTAACATTTCAACAGGAGTCCTTACCTGATAAGAAACTTCAATACTTTCATTTTTCAAAAAAGCTATCTCACTGCCTTTTAATATTGTCCCTTTAACACTAAGTTCTTCTTCAATATCCCAATTCTGTAATTCTAAATTAACAATCTTCTCCTCGCCAGGAAGTACTTTCAAAGAAAGCTGACTGCCAGAATAAGGAGACACAACACCTAAGGCATTAATTAAATTAATAGAAGAATAAAACATTAAAAAGATTAACAACAATAAATAAATTGCAAATGTAAATATTTTTTTCATAATTAAATAAGAAAAATCCCATTTATATTATTAACTGAGGCGAGGGCTACATCCCAAGTAGTTTTTGAGACCTAATTTTCATTCAAAAACTAATTGATA
>JBBSXH010000036.1:0-8798 GCA_038045865.1 Nanobdellota archaeon | reverse complement strand
AGATTGATAAAATAGCACAAGAACAAATTTTTGAATATAAACAGAATTTTTATAATAATATTAAAGCGTTAGTATCTAATATAACTATAAATCAATCAAAAATACTTCTCGAAGAAGAAAAAGACTTATTAGTCAGTATTTCTATATTAGTAAACAAAGAACAAATTCAAAAAGTTAATAGCCATTTAATAAATAGCAATTTTTATGTCAGAAAAATAAACTGCACCATCCATGGTGCAGACAGTTGTTCACAACTGTCATATTTTTCTGAGCATCCTAAAAACCCGACGAACAAACAAGAGGGTTTTTTTGATTTTAATATAGCAGGACCCTTTGCACCCTACTCTTTTGTTAATCCTCAAAAATCTCTGATTTCTGAAACCCCAAAAACTGGAGGTTTTTGTAGAAATGGATAATGTTAATAAAATTGGGATAGTCGAACTTATTGATAGAATTTTAGAAAAAGGCGCAATACTAAACGCAGACCTAATAATTAGTGTAGCAGATGTGCCTTTATTAGCAGCAAATCTAAGATTAGCATTAGCTAGTGTTGAAACAATGATAAAATATGGTGTAATGAATGATTGGTTAGAAGCGACAAATATTACAGAAAAGGAAAAAATTAAATTGAAACCTCAAATTGTCTTAAGCAAGAAACAAGAAAAAATTTTAGTTTGTGAAAAATAAAATGAAAAATCTAAACAAAAATTCAAAAACTCTTTATACAAGAGTATGTGGGCGTTGTCAAAAGTTATTTTATACTGCTTCTAAGTTTTCAAAAATATGTCTTAATTGTGATGGGAGCCCAAAGAAAATAAGAAATAAATTTATGGTTAAAAAGATGAAAATACATTAACAAAAATAAAATGAAACGCCATATTAAATTAATAACACATAATAATCCAAACCTAAAGGAGAATCCTTTTTCTATAAAAGCAAATCCAAATGTAATTGGTTTCGAAAAACAAAAAAAATTCTTAATCCAGTATATTAAAAATGGAGATGTTTGTTTTTTAACAGGTCCTACAGGAGTTGGCAAAAGTTCTTTATTGTTATGGATAAAAGATAACCTAAATCCATACAATGTTTTTTATATAGATGCTGCTGATGTTGAAAAAAGCTTTGGCATTAAAGAATTTCTAAAAAATTCCAGGAGGGGATTTGATAGATTTAGAGCTTATCCAAAAAATACAGTTGTTTTACTAGATGAAAGTCAGGATTGCGATTATGAATTACAAAAAGCTTTAAAATTACACTGGGATCATGGACACATTAAGAGTATGGTTATAACACAAATTAATCAAAACTTAAAAAATTTTTCTGACAGCTTTAAAGACAGAATTGGCAGGAGAGTTATAGAATTAGGCAAATTAAATAAGCTTGATGCTATCAATTTAATAAATTTAAGACTTGGAAATAAAAAACTTTTTGATGAAAAAGCTATTGAAAAAATAATTGAAATAGCAGATTATATACCAAGAAAAATATTAGAATTTTGCGAATTAGTTTATTTAAAAAATAAAGGTAAGAAGAAAATTGAGTTAGTTGATGTAAAAAAAGTCTTAAGAAGAAAAAATAGAAAAATAAAGCGAAAATCAGAACAGAGCACTGAAAACCAAATTAATAAACAGCAAGAAAGTAATGAGATTAGAGAAACACCAAAACTTACACCTTGGCTTACACCCAGACTTACTTTATTGCAGAAGCAAATTGTAAGGAGTTTAGAGAAAGGAAAAACAAATATTGAAGAAATTTCAAAAGATTTGAAAATACCATTAGAAAAAGTAAAAGAACAATTAGACAATTTGCAAAACTTAAATATGGTTACAGCATAAAATTAAAAGATTTATTTAATTAAATAATCTGGCTCTTCTCACAAAATTGGATAAGGTATAAAGGCTGATTCTTCAGTATGTGATGTTATAAAGGCTTTTTTAGCCCCCTTTAATGTTACAATACAGCAGTTAAGATAAATATAAAAAACCATCTTCTTTCTATTTTTCATGGCATATACAAAAGAACAAGCAGAAGAAATCAAAGAACAATTATTAAAACAAATTGAAAGATTACCAAAAGAAAATCAAGAATCAATAAAAGAGCATATTTTAAGTTTAGATGAAGAGCAATTAGAAGAATTCATAAAAAATCAAACAAAACAAGAGGACTCTTCTCCAAAATGTATTTTTTGTTCTATAATTAATAATGAAACTCCTTCATATAAAATAGCAGAAACCAAAAAAGCAATTGCAATTTTAGAAATTAATCCTTTATCCAAGGGACATTCTATTATTCTTCCATTAGAACACACTACAATAGACAAAATAGAAAAATCTGCACTAACTCTTGCCTATAAGATAGCAAAAAAAATAAAAGCTAAATTTAATCCAGAAGATATAAAAATTGAAACATCAAGTTTTCAAGGACATTCTTTAATTAATGTAATTCCTATGTATAAAGATAAAAAATTAGAAAAAACAAAAGCCAGTGAAGAAGAATTAAAAGAGCTTCAATCAATCTTGCAAATAATAAAAAGAGCTCCAAGAACAAAACGAGCAAAAAAAGCAGAAGGAACTATCGAAGAGATAATAGAAAAACTTCCAAAAATAAGTTTTAGAATACCTTAAATTGAAAATTTATTATATCCCTAATCGTAAATGTTTTTTCTATGTCCGATATCTAAAACAATTATCATTAACTTATCATTTATTATCCTATAAAGAACCCGATATTTATCTATTCTTAATTTCCATAACCCAAAAAGATTTCCTGCTAATCTTTTGCCTAAATTAGGATTATCTTTTAATTTTTCTATTCTCTTGATAATCTCCTCTTGCTCATTCCTCTTTAATTTTTTAAGAAAATCTTTAGCATTTTTATCAAAAGTAATTTGATACATTTTAATTTAGTCCTAACTCTTTTTTGACCTCTTCAATAGGAGTACCATAATCCTTTGATTCTATTCTTTCTAATGCTTCTTTTATGTTTCTCATAGTTTTAACATCTGAGAGAATCTCAATTGTTGCAATTAAATTTTCTTTATCCATATTATCTGGGGAAGAATTTTCAATTAACCTTTCAATTAGATTATTATAAGTTTCTCTATAATGAATTTTAAGTTCATCTAATCTTTTTTTAAGAGATTCTTCTACCTGTATTGTTGTTACCATATCCTATAGTTAACTATAGCAAACCATAGTTTATAAATATTTTGGTTAAAATAAATTAATAAAATTTTAAAACACCCTTCCAAATCTATAAACCAGGTATATCAACCCAATTAATCCAAATAAAAACGAGGGTGTGAAAGGTATTCCATATTTAATCCAAACTTTTTTCTTATTTATTCTTATTAGGTCTAATTCACCAGAACTAAGCCCTTCCCAATCTGCTTTAATTATTCTCCCTTTAATTTTCACAGGTTTATACAACCAGTCACCTAAAGTAATTTTATCATAATTTACTTCTTTAACCAGACAGCTCTCTTCAATAGATTTAGCAAAAACAAACAACACAGGAAATAATAAAATAACTAATCCAATTAAACTAAAACTCATAAAATCTAAAACAATCATCAAAACAACCCAAACTCCAACAAAAATTAATACAATAAAAAACATTTTCTTATAATTTTTCCATTGCTTAATAAATTCTTTTGTAAATTTCTTAAAATTAACAAACATTAATACAATTGCATAAACAAGAGAATAAAAACTTCCAAAAATTAAAAACAGCAAGATAAATAATCCAAAAATCTTAAAATTAATAATCCAATTATAACTCAAAGGCAAAATTGTTCCAAGAGCCATTAAAAGTTTTGCATCTCCTCCTGCAAACATCCTTGAATAATAAAAAATATTTCCAATAATAAAAAATATCCCTAAACCAATCAAGCCATTTAACATGAACCAGTAATTCCCATTAAAAACACTCACAGATGCTCTGTAAGCAAGAGCTATTGCAATTAAACTAAAGTTCCATAGATTATCCACTTCTCTTCTTTTAAAGTCCTGCAACACTGCTCCAATAATCCAGATTATCCCTAATAAAATTAAAAACCAATTTTCCGGAGTTAATATCATATTCACCATCTTTATTAAAAACAAATAAAAGAGATTAATAAATGTTTCAATTAAAAGATAAAATAAATTTAAACTAAAATTAAGCAAAACAGGTTTTAAGCTTAATTTTTTTGATGTCTGATAATGTTATAAGCCCAATCTCTATGTTTATCATTTGCAAAAATTATTCATCATCTTCATAGCTAAGAAATTAATTTCAAAGCGGGTAGAAATTACAAGATATTAAAAGTTTAAAGAAATTCAAATCTTCAATTAAATTTATATATTTCATTTGTTTAAAGAAGTTATGAAAAAGAAGGCATTTAAAGTAATTCAAATAATTGTATTAATATTTGGATTTATAGCAGTTGGATTACTAATTTGGGGCATAATACGAGCTTTATTATCTTAAATTAAAATAATTTTAAAATGAAAGTAGGAGATTTATTATCCATTATTTCTCATCTAATTAATGTAATCATTTTTATTTACTTTGCAATAACTCTATTAAAAATAAATGCATTGGACATAATCGGATTATCCATAAGTGCTTTTGGTATATTTATGTCCTTAATTGCAAACATTATCTCAATAATAGAAAAATAATTTATCAACAAAATTCAAAACTTCTTATTCTCCCTAGTCCTATCATGTCCGCCTTTTTTATATTTGTTATAACGAGCTTTAGCTCGTTTATCATTCTTACTTTTTCTTTGCCCACCACTATCATAGTCCATTTTTATATCTCCTAGAATTAAGCAATTGGATTTGCATTCCAAGTACAACCACTTATTGTTTTACAAGTAGTAGGGTCTTTATTATATTTAGAACATAAAATTGTAGCATCAATTATACAAGTTCCTTTTAAATTATCTACTTTTTCATTAACATCATCATTCCATTTACATCCTATTAGTTTTACACACTCATCTGCACCAAGATTATTTTTACTAGAACAAACAGAAGTAATTATTCCATCACAAGTTCCTTCTTCAACAACTGCACAAGTAATTCCAGTACATTCTTCTAAACCATATTTCCCAATTGCAGACAAATCCTTGCAGGTTTTTTCAGCAAGAACTTTTGTCTTTCCTACATTTGCTTCATCATCAACAATTATATTTCTTTGTTTACTACACCAATCATATTCACTTGAGGTTGTACATGCTAATTGACAACCCTGAACAATTGTTTGTACATTGGCTTTTCCTCCCCCAAACACACCAATTTTTTCAAATAAATTTGCCCATCCTGTTGTAAATCCATAAATAAGAACCACAAGAACAACCAAAGCTAAAATAATTACAATAATAGTTCCAATAGTCATTTCTGCTGCTTTTTTGTTTTTCATTTTCACCTTTTTGCTATATTGCATAACAATTTAAGATTTATAAATGTTATGAGATTAAAGTTTTCTCAAATGTCTTTGTGTAAGCATAAGCAATAGTCATATCTTTACTAGGCTTTTCATCTAATCTAATATCTAATTTAAGGATTATTTTTTTACCCACACTATCAAAAACAAACTTATCTGTCTGCACCTGTTCCTCAACTTTCTCTAATTCTAGGATAATAAACTTTCCATCCACTTTATATTTTTCTAATTCTGTTTTAAATTCTTCAATAAATTTATCTTTTCCGCTATTAACTTCAAAATTTTTAATAACTTCATCTAAAGCATTATTAACATAAAAGTCTATTTGATTTTCCTTTAAATAAACACTATTCAAAAAAGAATAATCCCCTATGCTGGTTTCAACCTTTCCTTGATTAATATTAAAAATAAAAAGAGTTGCTCCTGCTAATACTAGAGTCATTAAAACAAGCAAGGTTATTGCAACATCTGCTTTTTTATTTTTTGTATTCATTTTATTACTAAATTTTTTGCCTTCATCTTTTTTTAAAAAAAGACGCCCTCGAATTAACATTTTTTTAGTTCCCTAAATTTAATTTTAACCATTTTGTCCTTATAGGGTAATTGTATTTCTGCCCAGGGAGTCCAATCACTTATTAAAACTGCCTCCCACTCTGAATTTTCAAGTTCTAAATCTGAGAGAAAATTATTTGTACCTGATAAAATAATTCCCTGAGGAATTCTTAACATATATTCTGAACAAAAAGAAGAAAGAATTTCCTGAGATTTTTTAAATAAAATATCATCTTTCAACTCCACAGAATTAGCCTCAAAAAACTCTTTTCCAAGATTCTGTTTAATACTCACTAGATTATTCAAATCTCCAGAATCCTTTATTAGATCTTTTGTCTCTAAATAAGGGTTTAAAGATTCTAGGACTAAATCTTTTATTTTTTCTTCTTTATCATCTATTTTAATGGGAGTTGCTAAAAAACTAGTGAGACTTCTTTGAGATTCTAAACTCCCAGAATCATACTTAATAAGTTCAATGGTAGAAATTTTTTTTTGTCCAGCAATAATAACTGAAGCAGATACAAACAATAAGATTATGAAAAATATAATTATAAATGCAGTAAACCAAGTTAAAGTAGTTCCAATTTGAGATTTTTTATTTTCCATAATTAAGCAACAGAAATTTTCCTCCCATTCTGATTTGAACCTGCAAGTATAATCACCTGAATATTTTTACCATTAAGCAAAGCACTATCTTGCTGTTGAGAACACTTTGGAAAATCTTTAGCTTCAACTTTTTCTTGAATACTACATTCATTTTCAAAAGAATAACTTCCTTCAGTTAAATTAAAAATTAAACTTCCAGAATCATATATAGAAATATTAAAATAAAAATTACTTCCTTTCTCAAAAACAGTTTTGTTTAGATTACAAAAATCAAAAACATTAAACTCTTTCTCAAGAATATTTTCTTTTAAATAACCATTATCTATTAAACAAATAGAAATCCTCTCTGCTAAAATACCTGCTTCAATTTCTTTAATATCAACATCAGCAGAAGAATAAATTAAAACCCCTATAACCATTCCTCCAGCTATAACTCCTAATACAAAAAACCACCAAATAGACAATAGTTTTTCTCCTTTTTTGCTCTTCATGGTTATTTGATAATTATAGTCAATAATGTTTTCTCTGTTTTAAGAGAAACTTCATAATCAGAAAAATATTGATAACTATATCCTCCTTTTTGTTTTAAATTTACTTCCACACTATTTTCTTTTTTATTTAATTGAATAATCTTTTCCATATGCTGTTTGTTTTTTTCAGCAAGATCAGCATACTTATCAATATCTAAAGAGATAATTGTATTTGGTTTTGCATTATCTATAATTAAAGCAACTTCTTTTGCAAGAGTTTGCTCATATACAAATTCTTTGTCTCCAGAGCTATATGCAAAAACCAACATAACTACAAAAAAAACTAAGTTTAACAAAATAAAAATAATTGTTTCAAGAGTTATATTTGCTTTTTTATTTTTTTCCATTTTTCATCTTAAGGAATACTTTCTATAATAGAACAATACTGAGAAATATCTTCTACATTATAATCTACACTTCTTACAACAGAACAACCATCTCTTGCATCAGAACCTACACTTACATCTCCACAATATCCTGCAGTTACTGCTCTATTATAAACAACAGAACCTTGTTGATAAATTCCAAATACTGTAGCGAGCGCAAAAGTTATCCATCCTCCTTTTGCAACTCCGCCTACCAAATTAGTAGCTATTTTAGGAGAAGCTAAAAAACTTAAACCTGCACCAATACCTATAGTCTTCAAATCATTTCTTATTACTCCACTAGAGGTAGGTGCAGTAATCTGCATAAACATTATAGATAATTCCTGTGTATTATCCACCTCTTGAACAGAGAACTTTTCGCTAGCTAAATTTATTGTCTTATCAAAAATAACTTCTGTTCCTTTCTTTTCAGGATTAGATATATCAACAAAATTAACATTATCTTTTACAGAAATTTTTCCACCTTCTCCAGCAAGATAACCATAATAAGAAATATCTTGATTAGGGATTGCATGAGTTTGCATATATTTCATAACATCTATTTTACTTAAATTAATTCCTGCTTTTGTTAATCCTTCATTATCAAATGCTATTCTATTACAAATTACACAAGAACTTCCAACATTTCCTACCCCATATGCTTCAGCCATAAATTGACTAAAAATTTGAACTTTTCCTTCACCCATAGTTTTCCAGCAATCAACAATTTCTCTTGAAATAATTTGTTCAATTTGTTCAGTATTACTAACTTTAGCTTTAGTTACTCCCTTAAGATTTTCAAATTCTTTACAACCTCCTCCAATAAAGCCAGAAGTAATACAAATTTTATTTGTTTTACATTTTAAAGGAACATATTCTTTTATTCCAGCAATAGCAGGTAATGTTGCCCTGTAAATAACACTCTGATGACAAACCTCTTTATCTATTGACCCTGTCCAGTCAAACATTACAAAAAAATAAAAAACAATTGCAAATCCAATTACAAGAATGATTATTGTAATTAACATAGTCATAGTCATTGAACCTTTTTTTTCTTTTTTCATCAAATTATTAACCTCTCTTGTTTTTAACTATTGTTGTTAAGTAAGTAATTTTTTTAATAAAATACCAACACCTACTAGCAAGATAACAAATAAAATAACCCAAAGTAAATATTTCATTAATTCATCCATAACTGCTTTTTTATTTTTCATTTTTTATATCAAGTATTAAAACATAATTCTGATCACCAACACTAATAGGTTTTCTATATTCTTGTTCTTTATCATTTTCATAAAGCCCACCAATCCCT
>JBBSXH010000035.1:0-2199 GCA_038045865.1 Nanobdellota archaeon | reverse complement strand
CAATTAAAAATGCAAACCCCAAACATCCTGCAAATAAATAAAATGGAGTAGCAACTTGCAATAAAGTTGTGTTAAACTGATTTACTGCAACATATTCAACTCCTTTTCCTAATAAAAAACCAAAAATAATTCCTATAATTCCTCCAACTAATCCTAATAATCCAGATTCAATAACAAAAATATAAAGTATATCTGAGTTTCTTGCTCCAACTGCTTTCATTGTTCCAATCTCTTTTGTTCTTTCTAAAACAGAAGTATACATTGTGTTTGCAATCCCAACACTTCCAACTAATAAAGAAATTCCAGCAACACCAACTAAAAATGCAGTGATTACATTTAATATAATTCCAATGCTTGCTAAAAGCTCTTCAGGAGTTAATACAGTAAAGTCAATTGTTTTTTCTGTAACATCTCTGAATTTCATTAATTTTTGCTTTGTTTTTTCTGCAACTTGTTTTATTTCATTTTCATTCTGCACCTGAACAAGAATTTCATCAACTCTATCTCCTGAATTAAATAATTCTTTAAAATCCTCCATAATCATGTAAATATTTTTATCATCTTGAGGATTTCCTATTCTTGATAATATTCCAACCACCTTGAATTCTTTTCCATTAATAACAAGAGTGTCTCCTGCTCTGACTAGATGTCCAAAAACATTATTGTATGCATAATCATATCCAATCATTACTTTTCCTAAATCTTTTTTTGCAATTAATCTTCCATCATCTGCTTTAAGATTAGCAGATTCTGCAATTAGTTCAAGAGCATCAGTTTTATCCATGGGAATTCCAATAACCATAAAATATCTTGATTTATCATTAAATTCTACTTTTGCATTTCCAGCAACAAAATATGTTGCAGTTTTAACTCCTAAAACTTTTTCAACAATCTCTACATCTTTTGTTGTTAATTGCACAGCTCCGCCTGTTCCAGGAGCACCTAACTGCCCTTTAGCCATTATAAAAAATTTATCACTTCCAAGCATCTTGAATTGTTCATTAATAGCATTGCTTAATCCAAAAGATAAACTAATTAAAAAAAAGATAATCATGATTGAAATCAAAATCCCCAAAATAGTTAACCAACTTCTAAGTTTTTTTCTTCTTAAATTTTTCAAAGCCAAATTAAAATAATCTTGAATCATTTTTTAACTCCTTAAAGCATCCACTGGCTTTAATTTACTTGCTTGAATTGCTGGAAATATTCCTGAAAATATTCCTACAAAAAATGAAAAACTTATTGCTCCAATTAAAAGAAGCCAAGAAATCTGAAATTTAATTATTTCACTTCCAAAAAAACTGGTTGAGACAGAAGAAACAAGATAAGCAAGCCCTAATCCAATTCCAGCTCCTATAATCCCTCCAGCTAATCCTAAAAATCCTGATTCTATTATAAAAATTAAAAGTATATCTGAGTTTCTTGCTCCAACTGCTTTCATTGTTCCAATTTCTCTTGTTCTTTCTAAAACAGAAGTGTACATTGTATTTGCAATTCCAATTCCGCCAACAAATAAAGAAATAGCAGCAATTCCAACAACAACAACATTAATTATATTTAAAATTGTATTAACAGATTCAATTGCCTGTATTGGTGTCTGCACAGAAAAATCTTCTTCACCTATTTTTTCTTTTCTGTCTTTTCTTAATTTTTCTTTTATATCTTCTGCAACTTGTTCTATTTTATTTATGTCTTTAACCTGAGCAACAATCAAATCAGTTTCATCTCCAATGTTTAATAAATCTTTTAAATCCTCTTCATTCATTAAAATAACAAAATTTAATTGAAAAGAGCTTGATTTTTCTAAAATTCCTATAACCTCAAAATTTTGCTCTTGTATTTTTAAATTAGTTCCAATTCTTATTTGTTTTCCAAAATCATTATTTTCTTCAGCAAAATCACTTCCCAAAACAATTTTTTTTCTATCATCTGCTTTTAATAATCTTCCATCACTAACTTTTGCATTAAAAGAACTATAAATTAAATCAACTTCTTTTTGATTATTAGGCATGCTTCCAATATAACTAAAACTAACTGCTTTGTTATATTCAACTTTAACAATTCTTATTAATCTTGAAACAACCATATCAACCCCATTTACTTTTTTTATCAAATCTATATCATACTGGGTTAATTTTCTTACTGCTGTGCTTCCAGGAGGCCCAAAACCAGTTCCTGCATTTTGAATTGTTAGTTTAT
>JBBSXH010000034.1:2664-17574 GCA_038045865.1 Nanobdellota archaeon | reverse complement strand
AGGAAAGAAAGTTTATGTTATTATCAGAAAATAATTGAATATCCACGCAAGACTGGTTAGAAATCTGTTTATTTTTCTACTTCAAAAAAACAAGCTTGTTTTTTTGCCTGTTTTTCCATATTTTCAAAGATTAAATTAACTTCATTTCTTATTTTTTTAAAATCTTCTCCTTTAATTTCTAATCTGTATTTTCCTGCAGCAATATAAGATATCTCACATTTAGAATTATTGCAGGAGTTTTTTATTATTTCCTTAATTTTTATAATCCCATTTTCTGCTTTGCTGGAAAGCATAAAGAATTGTTTTATCTCTTTTAATTTATCTTTTTTAGAATCTAATATTTTAAGAATTTTTTCTGCTGGGTCTTTATCTAAAAACTGATTTATGATTTTTGGCTCTGATTTTATTTTTTCAAAAAAGTCCACTACAGAATATTCTTTTGTTATATTTTCTATAATTTTTTCTGATTCTTCTTGTCCTAAAACTGTTTTTAAAACTGCCTTGTAACTTTTTTCTTTTTCAATCTTATCTAAAAGCTCTTTTCTTTCTTGTTGTTTAACTCTTCTTAGTGAAAGATGAATATGATTTTCTCTTATTTTTAGGACTTTGCAGACAATTTTTTTCCCTGGAACAACATATTCTCTTAAATTTCTAATTCTTCCAGGGGCTATTTCTGAAGTTGTTAGAGTAGCTTCTCCTGCACCTTCAATATCCACAAAAACCATAGTCCCAACTATTGTTTTTACAGTGCATAAAACTATTTGTCCTTCTTCTATATCCATAAAAATAGGTTAGATTAGGATGTTATAAAGTTTGTTATTTGCGGGTTTTTATGATATAGAACTCCTTGACTTTTGGTAATGTTACAATCCGCATAAATGTTAAGTTTAGCAAAAAGTTTTGTGGGAATTTATTTAATCTTTTTTAACTATATTTATCTTTTTCAAATCTTAATGAAGATAAGCCAAAAAGAGTAAGGATTTGAAGATATCAATAATAAAGATAAAATAACTGCGAAGCAAGCGAGCAAGAGGAGCTTGTGTAGCAGGCAATATGAAAAAGCCGCCGAGCGAAGCGAGGCGGATATGATTGTTAAAATAAATTTTTTCATTTGGTAAACTTTAAAAAGCCCCTTTATCTCTAATTTTTATCATGGGAAAAAATAGATTTATTAAAGTAAGATGTCAGAGTTGTAAAAATGAACAAATTATCTTTGAAGGAGCAACAACAAAAGTTCATTGTTTAGTTTGTGATGTTATTATAGCAGAGCCAAAGGGTGGAAAAGCTGAGATAAAAGCAAGAGTTGTGGAAGTTTTGAATTAATTTAAATCTTCACCAACTCAAATTCAAGTTTCTTCTTGATTAAATCAATGAATTTATCTTCTTGTTCTTTGTGGATTATGCAACCTGCTGCATTTTTATGTCCACCAGATTCTCCTCCTAAGGATTGAGTTATAGAATCTAATAATTCTTTTAGGTTTCTTGAAGAGGTTTGACTTTTGCCTGATATTCTTGTGGATACTTTTATTTTATCTTTATTATAAGCCATTGCCACAATTATTGTGCCTTCTTCATAAATTGCCGAAAAAGAAAGAATACTTGCTAGTGTTCCTATTATTGTGTCTTTAACATTATCTTTTGCATTTATTATTACATATTCTCTTCCTTGAATTTTAATATTTTTATCAATGTATTTTAATCCAGAAATAATATGTTGTCTGTACTTTACATAAATTCCTTCTGCTTTTTTTCTTGCACTGAAATTGCCCATACACATCATAAAAGCAACCTGAGGATAGTCCATTCTACTGCAGGCATTAATTACTGCAGAAATTTCTCTTGCATCTTCTATCTTATTAAAAAATCTAACAAGATATAAATTTCCAATATAATCGCTAGCTTTTTGCTTAGATGATAATCTCAGAAGAACTGCTGTTGTAAGATTTTTCATTTCTTTTTCATTTAAATCAATAAGCGGTTTGTAATTATTTGTTAATCTTTTGATACCTGCTTCATTTAACAAATCTATTGAACCAAGATGATTTCCTGTTGCTCCTGGAATAAATGGAGAAGAACTATATTCAATTGTTTTGTCTAAAGGCCTTGTTGAAGGATATAATAATAATCCTTTTTTTATAGTAACTTTTGAATCTTCAATTATCATATTTCTAATCTTACTAATATTTTTTTCCATAACATCTCCAATCATTCCAATAACAGATAAATAAGCTAGTTCTTTGTTTGATTCAGAAATTTCTTTTGAAACAAGATAAGTAAGTTCTGCTGTGCAAAGTTCTTCATAATTTTTTAAAAGATGAGGATTTATAATAGTTACATTTTTTGGTATGGTTTCTAGAGTTTTAGAGATTTCATGATGGTCTATTATAAAAATTTGATTTTTTAGATTTGAAAGATGATTTAAACTTCCAGAACCCAAATCAAGAAGAACAAGTATTTTATCTTCAGGCATTTCAGAAATGTCTTCTACATCTAATTGTTTTAAAATTTTTATAGAAAATCTTTTGTTTAATCTTTCTAATGTTTTTGCAAAAATTGTTGCAGAGGTTATGCCATCTGTATCAAAATGACTTACCAGATGTATTGTTTTTCCCTGAGTTTGTTCTGAAAATTTTTTAATAAATTCTTTAATTTGTTCTAAAACCATACTAGCACCTCTTTGAAAGTTTATTCGCCTTTCCTTTTTATACATCAAAAATCTTTAGATTTTTGTGGCTTAAAAATTTCTTTGGGAAATTTTTAAATGTCAGAAATCTTTGCAGATTTCTGAGCACAAGAAAATGTTTTACATTTTCTGTTCAGGAAAATTCTTTCTGAAAAGAATTTCCTACATGTCAGGAACAAAGTTCCTGAGCACTATCAAAATCTAAAAGATTTTGAAGTCCTAAAAACAAGTTTTTATTGTTCCTTGTTTTTAATATAATCCTGAAATTTCTTAAGCTTAGACTTTGTTATCATCATTGCTCTTTCAGTTTTTTTGTCTTGTTTATTCTTAGCATAATGTTCTTCAAGTTTTGTTACTTTTTTTTGAAGATTTATAAGACTTGGCTTTTGAAATTTGTCTTGTTCTTTCAATACTTTTCCTATTTTAAGCCCATATATACTTACTTTAGGAATTCCATATTGGTCTCTTAGAACAAGTCCTATTTTTTCTGCAGTTAATCCTTTATCTGCTAGTTTTAAGATTATTTCTTTTACTTCTTCTTCGTTGTATTTTAACCATACTGGTTTTTCTAATTTTTTTGCTTTGGACATGGTAATTTTATTGAAAGTTGGTTTTTAAAGTTATTTGTTGCATTAAAAATTATGTTTTTTTAATAGTCGTTCAGTGGTCAAGTAAAATTTATAATCTCTAATTTCTATATTCTTAAATGAAATTAGTGTTTGAAAAAGAAAAACAAAGAGAATTATTAAAAAAAGAAAAAGAAATCAATAATTTTAGTTGGCTTAAATTTGCAAAACAACTAAATATTAAAGCAAGTAAATTAAAAACTTATTATCACGAGGGAATTTTGATAGATGAAGAAATTTTTAATAGATTCACCTTAAAAAAAGATTATGAAAAATTTATTGTTAATAAGTTAAGTAATAATTGGGGGCAGTCAAAAGGAGGAAAAAATTCAATAGGTAATTTAAAAGAGATTAAAATTCCAAATAGAACAAAAGAATTAGCAGAACTTTTTGGGATTTTGCTCGGTGATGGAAATATACAAAGAACGAGTGGTTATAAATTAGGAACTTATAATATAAAAATAGTAGGACATTCTATTTTGGACAAGGAATATCTTTTAAATTTTGTTAAACCTCTTGTTGAAAATTTATTTAATGTTAAAGTAAGAGTGTACGAATCTAAAACCTGTAAGGGTCTGAATATTGTTGCAGATAGTAGAAGAATTGTAGATTTTTTTGAAAAGGAGGGGTTTAAAGCAGGAGATAAAATAAGAAATCAAGTTGCGATTCCCAATTGGATAAAAGAAAATCCTGAATTTTTAGCAGCTTGTTTGAGAGGATTGCATGATACTGATGGTTGTTTTTATAAACTAACTAATCAAAATAGCTATCAAATAGGTTTTACAAACCATAATTCTACTTTATTACATGATTCCAGAAATGGATTATTATCTTTAGGAATAGGAGTATCTAAGATTATGGATAATAGAAAATATGTTATAACTAAAAAAAGTGAAATAGCAAAATTTTATAAATCGATTGGATTTCACAATTCTAAGCATCTGAATAAGATAAGAGCTTATTTTAAAGCCCTGTAAGATAGCGGTCAAGTCTCAAGGTCTTTGGAACCTTGCACCCAGGTTCGAATCCTGGCGGGGCTATGCACCTTTTTGACCGAAATGAAGGATTTTACTTCTTAGCTAAATATTTAAATTGGTGGTTTTTCTTAATATAAAATGGCTAATAAAAAAAGAAGTCCAAAAGAGGTTTTTGAGAATGCCTGGGGGGGCTCCTCGCATTTAGAAAGAGCATATATAAAATATCCTGGAGAAGAACCAATAGATGTTGGAAGATTGAGCACAAAAACATCTGTATGGAGGGATATCGAAAAAGTAGATAAGCTCTGGAAGGAACATAAAAAGATAGGACATCTAGGAATCCATACACACATTAGTGAAGAAGATAAACCCACATATGCTTCTGGAATTCCTTCTGAAGCTGATTTCACCAGATTTATTATAGACTATAAAAAGAAAGTAGAAGTTATTGTTCAACAAGATCCAGAAACAAGGAAAGTTGCAGGTTATTTTATCTTTAAAAAAAGAAAAGGCTCTCAAAATTATTCACGTTTAAAGAAACCTTCTCTCTTGTCTTCATTTTTGGATTTCCTATTTCCTCCGGGGTTAAGTTATGAAGGGCAAGAAAACACTAAAAAAGAAATTAAAGAAGAATTAAAGGCTTATATGAGTGATTCCTCTGAAGATAGATCTCCAAAAAAAACATTGGAGGAACTAAAAAAGTTTACAGAAAATCATGATTTAGGATATAGATTTGTACCTGCAAAAGGATATGAATTTAACGAAGATCAATTAAGTTTTGCTCTTAAGAATAAAAAAACGTTGGAAGTAAAAGTAGCTTCAATAATTGGAATCTCTTTTCTTGCTTCAATAATTTTATTTTCATCAAACATAACTGGTTTTGCAATAGCTAATTTAACCCCAAGAACATCAAATTTAATTGGTGTGATGTTATTTATTATTGGGCTTATAGGAACTTTTTATTATTTCAAAAAGAAGAAGTAATCTATTTACCTTATCTCGACAATATTTAAATATCTTATCTACTTCTTGTGCCTATAAACTGCCGAGATGATTAAAAACAAAATCCACCAAAATGGACAAAAGGTTGTGAGTCCTGGCGGGGCTATAATTTTATATTTGCTTAGATTACAGATTTATTTAAAAATATTGAATGTTTTTATTAGTTATGGCTTTAGAAACTCCTTATTTAAAAGATTGCAAAAGATTAAGTAAAATTACTGGTTTTTCTATTGAAGAGCTTTTTGATGAAGTTGTTGGATTAGTGATTGATAAAAAACATGAATATTATGGTGAAATTGGATTATTAGACAGAACTATTTATGGAAATGTGGCTTCTGATTTAGGATATAGAATTATTTTTTCAGATGGAAGGAAATTTGATTTTTATAATGAATATAAAAAAGACATGCCTGAACAATTATGCATTAGCAAGAATCTTGAAGAGATTTTAAATCTAAAAGAAAAAATGAAGTTTCCTGGAAAGATTAATTGATTTTTTAAACTACTTATTAAAACGACTTGTTGATAATGTGTAAATCTTACTCGCTTTGCAGATGATGAAACATAGAGTTTGAGATTGTGTAATATTAAAAGAATTAAAAATTTAAAATATATTTTTGATTAATGTCTATATCTTCCTCGCTTTTCAATTGCAGTTATTCTTTGTAGAATTTCTTTCTTTTTTTCGGGATTATAGTTGTCTATAATTATTTTAAAAGCTTGTTCATTTATCTTATAGTGTTTTGCATCTAGTGCTTGTTTTAATAAATGTAAATCTACTGCTTTGTCTTCTATTTTTTGAGAATGAAAACCTAAACCAAAATCTATTAGATAAATTTGTTTGTCTTTATCTGCTAAAATCATATTGCTTGTTGTTAAGTCTCCATGAATTATATTTTGATTATGGAGTTTTGTTAGGATTTCACCAATTTGTTTACAAATTGTTTTATAATCTAATTCTTCAAGATAATCTGATAACTTTTTACCTTCTATATTTTCCATAATTATATTTTCTTTGTCTACTTTGATTATTTTTGGAACATTAATTACAGAATTTAATTTATTAATAATTTTTGCTTCTGCTTTTGTTCTTCTAAATCTTAATTTTTCATCTATTTCTTTAATCCTGTAAGATTTTTTTATTCTATGCTTTATTATTTGATTGTTAGTTTCATCTAGGGAAATGATTGCTTCTGCACCTTGAAAAATTATTTTTTGAAGTTTGGTTACCATTTTAATTTTTTAAAATGTTTTTTAAAATATATTTCTATGGTTTTATTAATTTCTTTACCAAAACTAGAATATTTTAATATGAAAATTATAAATAAATATATAATTATGACTTTAAGGATATAAAAAAGAAAGTTATTTGCTTTTTCTTTAAACATCATGAAAAAAATATCATTGATAATAGAACCTATGATTAAGATTAAAAATAGAAATCCCAAAAAAATTAATGATTTTTTAAATTTTGATTTCATTTTTAATTTTATCCTTTCATAACTGCAATTGGTTTTAATTTTACTACTAATTTTCCAATTCCTAATTCATGAGAAACTTTAACAACTTCATCAATATCTTTATACATTTGAGGAGCTTCTTCGCTTAGTCCTTTCCAGCTTCCTGCTTCAACATCAATTCCCTTTGCATTTAATTGTTTTTTTACTTCTTCGCCACTTGTAGATTTTCTTGCAGAAGTTCTTGATTCAACTCTTCCTGCTCCGTGAGCTGTGCTTCCAAAACTTAATTCCATTGCTTTTTCTGTTCCAACCAAAACATAACTTGAAGTTCCCATGCTTCCAGGAATTAAAACTGGTTGATTTGGAAAAGCTCTTGTCGCACCTTTTCTGCAAACTAAAATTTCTTTTTCTTTGTTGTTTATTTTATGCTTTTCTATTTTTGCAATATTGTGGCATACTTCATAAACAGTATCAACTTTAACATCTTTAAAATAATGTTCTAATTGTTTTCTAATCCAATGTGAGATAATTTGTTTATTTGCAAAAGCAAAATTAGCAGCACAATTCATTGCAGAAAAATATTTTTTACCAAGCTCGCTTTTTATTGGAGCATTTACTAATTCTCTATCAAATTTAGGATAACTATATTGTTTTTCCATTGATTCAATATAATCTGAAGCAATTTGATGTCCTAAACCGCGACTTCCACAATGAACCATGATGCAGATTTGGTCTTTTTCTAATCCAAATTTTTTTGCAACTTGCTTATCAAAAATTTCATCAACAACTTGAATTTCTAAAAAATGATTTCCTGCACCTAAAGTTCCTAATTGCCCAATTCCTCTTTGTTTTGCTTTTTTTGAAACATCTTCTGGATTTGCAGGACTTAAATATCCATTTTCTTCTAAATGCAATAAATCTTCTTTAATACCATAACCCTTCTCAACTGCCCATTGAGCACCTTTTTTTAAAACTTCATCTAAATCTTTGTATGTTATTTGAACATTACTTCCTCTTCCAACTCCAGAAGGAACAGCTCTGAAAAGAGAATGAATAATTTCTTTCTTTTTATCTTTTAAATCTTTGAAGAATAGATTTGTTTTTAATAAACGGACTGAACAATCAATATCATACCCTACTCCGCCAGGAGAAATAACTCCTTTATCTAAATCAAAACCTGCTACTCCGCCAATTGGGAAACCGTAACCGACATGCATATCACTAAGTCCAATTGAGTAACCTTGTATTCCCGGTAAACAAGCAACATTTGCTATTTGTTTTAAGGCATTTTCTTCTAAATTTTTAAGCAATTTTTCAGAAAAGAAAATCCTACCCGGAACCAACATTTTACCTGTTTTAGGTAATTCATATATATTATCACTAATTCTTTTTAATTGTTCTTTGTAAGTCATATTTTTAGTTGATATTTAAGATTTAAATACGTTTGGAATTAGTTTTAGAATTATTAGTTTTTGAATCTCAGATTTTTTATTAATACTTAATTCATAGTAAGTTGTTCCAATACCATTAATATACATATTAATTAAACAATTAACATCGTAAAACTTTTTTAGTGATTTACTTAGATTATTTAAATTTTCTTTTTTGTTGGAAATTAATCTATGATAATATGGTTTTTTTATTCTAATCTTTTCTTTTAATAGACCTTTTATAAATTGTTTACACTTTATTTCTTCTTTTGGAAATTCCCATTCATAAACAACAAAATCTTTTAAAACTTCATTTAATTTGTTAGCTTTTTTAGGATGTAAAAATCCTATTAACTCATTGAATTTAATTAGATTATCTTTTCCATAAATAAAAATTCTGTGTATTTTTCTCTTAGAATTGTATTTCCTTATTGTTTTTATTTCTAATTCGTTTAATGCTTTTTCTACTTGGGTAATCCCTATTTCATTAACACAATCTACTCCAATATGTCTGTTTTGATGGCTCTTACAGAAAACCCATCCCTCACAATCAAAATAAGTTCTTAACCAGATTCTAGTAAGTTTATTATTTAGTTTGGGCATTTTCCAATGCCAAGAGTAAAAACTTCCAAATTGCTTAGTTAATCTTTCGTATATCTCTTTACTACCTTTTTGACATCTTTGCCCTTCATATAAACTACATTTGATTCCAAAAACTTTTTCAAATTTTTCTTGAAAATCTTTTAACAATACTAAATTTGTATTTCTAAATCCAATCCTATAATATTTTTGTTTTTGTGTAGATGGATTTTTTATAACATAACCATCTGCACACAAATAAGCATGAATCACAACAAGATTTTTATCAAGTTTCATAGATAATTTAAGAAGAACTACTATATAAATTTTACCTTATGTTTATCAAGTATCTTTAAACATCCACTACAACTTGACAAAGCCATTTGTTTTTCTTTTCTTCAATAAGCATATCATTATAGGTTATTGCCTTGATATTATGGGAAATTTCATAGTTCTTTGCATTATCTCCAGAAATATCTGCTGTTAATTCATACTCTTTGTTTTTATTTAACTGAATTTTGCTTATTCTGTTGATTTTATTTAAAATAAAATTTTGAGAATCTAATAAAAATAAAAATTCTCCTAGAAAATTAACTAACAAGCTTTCATAATCTTTTCCGTTTACTTTTATTTTTGTAACTAAAGCATCTTTTATTTTTTCTTTGCACATAATTTCAACTAATGCATATGCAGAATTTGTGAATGCATCTTCAATAGAATTTCCAAATGCTTGAAATTTTATGTCGGCTGTATTTGGGAGGAATTGATATTTCATGTTATTTGTGTTCATTATTATCTTTAAACTTCAATTTTTGGATGATATTTTTTAATATGTTCAATTATTTCTATATTCATTGCATGCTCATTAAAGCCATCAATAATATTTATGCTGTGATTTCTCGTTATTTTTAAAAATGAAATGTTTTTTTCATACCCAATCAATCTTTTAATCTCTTTCTTTATTTGTTCATCATTTACCATTATCTTTTTAAATTGAATATTGTTCTTTTGCAAAAAGTCTTCTATCTTTAAGGAATGTTTGCAATTTGGAATAGAGTATAGTTCAATTCTCATTTTTATAGGATATTTGTTTCTTTTAAATATTTGTTAGTTAATTGCTCTATTAAATTCAGGTTAATATTTGTGTAT
Organism: Nanobdellota archaeon; assembly: GCA_038045865.1. Taxonomy (GTDB): domain Archaea; phylum Nanobdellota; class Nanobdellia; order Pacearchaeales; family GW2011-AR1; genus ARS1285. The sequence goes on along the minus strand of JBBSXH010000034.1, from coordinate 7,668 downwards.
CCTTTAGAGATTCTTAAAAGAAGTTCTGATTTTACTTTATTGATAATCTTGTGTTTTATATAATTAATATCTTTGATAGGTAGAGGAAGAGTTTTTGGATTTATTTTTTCTCTGTATCTCTTGGCTATTTCTAAACTATTTAATAATTCTTTATCATATTTTTTAATTAATTCATCTTGGAATGTTGCTTTTTCTAATATTTCATGAATTATTGAATTGGCAATATTGCTTATAAATAATTCTACCAACTTATTTCTATTTTGAACCATTTTTAATTCCTCTCATTATTTTATTAAACAAAACATCATAGGTTTTTTTATAATCTTTTAAAAAACTTGTTTTTTCTAATAAGTTTTGTTTTATTTTTTCAGTAGTTGTGTTCAAAGATTGTTTTATTTCTTTTTTTAATTCATTTTCATTAATTTTCTTGTTTTTTAGAAATAAAGAAATAGAAAGCATATTTCTTGTTAGATAGTATTTTTCATTTCCATTTAAAATATCCCAATTATCCATTAGAGATTTGCTTTTTAGCAACTGCAAATCTAATAATTTATAGTTTAATTCATTTTTTATGTTGTAAATAATTCTGTTTTTAGAAATATATTGACTTAACATCATTTGGTAAAGAGGGTCTGTGCATAATCCTCTAATTAGGGATTTATTATCTAGAGTGAGGATGTGAGGTTTTATTCCTAGTGTGTTTTCTATTATTTTGTGAATTTCTTTTATCTGCTCTGGGTTTTCTTTGTTCTGCTTTGTATCTTCTTTGCTTTCATTTATTATTAAGATATCAATATCATTAAAATTAAATCCTTTTTTTAAAAAAGAGCCAGTTATTATAATGTTTTTAGATTTGGTTTTAGAATCAATGATTTCTATAATTTTTTTTATTATTTCTAATTTTATAGGTTCTAATGAAGATATATTGTAAAAATATGGTTGTGATTTTTTTGGTTTTATTTGTGTTTCATTATTTAATTCCTGAGTGTTTATTGATTTTATGAGAACATAACTTCCAGTAAAAAAACCATTTCTTATTTTAGGAATGTAAATTTGGTCCATTTTACTACCTTTGCTTATTTTTGATATGAGTTCCATGTTCTTGATACAGAGATATTGAGATTTACCTTATTACGTAATAGTATGTAATTAAGGTTTATAAGAGTTGCGGTTTGAAAGCACTAGAGAATTTACTATTAGATATATATTTTGGTTGATAAAGTTAAAACCTTAGGTAACACGCCCCCGCGAGATGATTAACTTGAGATATTTACATCCTCATCTTTTTTCCAAACTTCTTTGCTAGTTTCATCATTTGCTTTTGAGACAATCCTTGACTTGGGTCAAAATTAGCCATTTCTCCGCCTTGTGCCATTTCTTTTAGTAGTTTATATTGCTTGATTAACTGACGAATATCGCTGGTTGTTGTTCCGCTTCCCTTTGCAATTCTTCCTAATCTTGTTGTTTGTTTTTCAATTATTTCTGGATTATTAATCTCTTTTTCAGTCATTGAGTTTATTGCATTATTCCATTTTTTCATTTTGTCTTCTTGAATTCCTAGAACATTTTCAGGAATCTTTGCATTTCCTAATCCTGGAATCATTTCTGCAATTTTGCTCAGAGAAAATCCTGACATTGATTTTAATTGTTCTTGCAAATCTCTTAAATTAAATTGTCCTTGTTCTAATTTTTCTTTTAATTTTTTTTGTGATTTTTCATCAACTGCAGAATTAACTTTTTCTAATAATCCTTCTAAATCTCCTAATCCTAACATTCTTGAGATAAATGCTTTTGGATTAAATGTTTCAAAGTCATTTGGTTTTTCACCTGTTCCAATAAAATAAACAGGTGCTTTTGTTTCATTGCAAGCAGTTAGAGCTCCTCCTGCTTTTGCTGTACTATCCATTCTTGTGATTATTACTCCATTGATACTACATGCTTTTTGAAATTCTGCAGCCTGTTGTTTTGCTGCTTGTCCAATATCTGCTTGAATTGTTAAAAGAGTATAATCTGGTTTGATTTTTTTACCTAGTTCTGTTATTTCTTTTATTAGTTCTTTATTTAGAGAGTGCCTTCCTGCTGTATCAATAATTATTACTTCATAATCTTCTAATTCTTTTTCAAAATTTTTGTATAATTTTACAGCATTTTTTTCATTTTTATCTGTGAATATTTTTATTTTTCCTTGTTTTCCTAATTGTTCTAATTGTTCTGATGCAGCAGGACGATGAATATCTAGCCCTATGATTGCTGTTTTATATCCTCTTTTTTGATAGTATAGTGCAATTTTTGCACATGTTGTACTTTTTCCTGCACCATATAAACCTAAAAGCATTATTTTATTTTGTTTTCCTTTTTTTATTTCTAGTTCATGCTTTTCTTTTCCTAAAAGATTTAAAATTTCATCATGGAGAATTTTAGTTATATGTTCTTTTCTTTCAATTCCTTTTATTTTTTCATTTTCTGCTTCTTTTTTTATTCTATCTCCTAATTCTTTTACAAGATGAACATTCACATCTGCTTGAATTAATGCTCTTTGTAAATCTTTAACAACAAGCGCTATTGTTTTTGAATCAAGAAATACTGCTCCAGCTATCTTTTCAAAGCCTTTTTTTAGTGCTGAAGATATTGATTCAAACATTTTCGTATGAAAACCTATGTTTTCCTAACAAGTCACCTTTCCTAAGATAGCTTATTAGCTTAAGTTTTATAGAATTACTAGGAAATTGAAGGTTAAAAAAGTTTGTTATTGAAAGGTTTTATGATTTGCTATTGTAGTTATTTGGTGTGATAAATATCACATATATTTTTAAAAAGCTGCGTGTTCTTTTTTAGTAAATGGTGTCTAAAGAAGTTTTGGAAAGAATTCCTAGGTTTATAATTGATGAAGTAGGTAAATTTGCTGAAAATTATAATAAAAGTTTAAGTAATCCTAAAGAAGTTCAAATACAACAAATTTGGTATAGTGATGGAGACCTTGAAGAAGAAAGAGATACTTTATTTTTTATAACCCCTCCAAAATATTTAGATGATTTAGAAAATGCTATTTCTAAATTTGAATGCGATATTATGCAAAAAAGAAATTTCAATTTACATATTCAAACATGGCTTTGTGGAGAGGATAATTCAGAAAATTATGGATTTAATGAAAAACTATTTGATTATTCTTCTCCTTCTAAATGAATTTTAGTTTTCCAAAATGTTTTTAAAGATGTAAATTTAGGCAAGTTTATGCCATGTGAATATAGTAAGGTTTGTAATATTTATGATGCTCAAAGCCTTACTTGTAGTTCTAGTGTTGAGGCTCAGAATTATTGTGGAGAATATAAAAGACTTGGTAAGGATAATCCTGGTGGTTTAATGAGTTTCTTGAAAAAAGGATTGGAGAAAGTTTTGGGTTAGAATAAAGTTTATCTTTTGTAAATATTGTCGTGACTTCAGAAATCCTTAAGATTTCTGAGAGTGCTCAAGAATTAACATTCTTGACATGATCAAAATCATCAAATTCTATTAGGTTTTCTTGTTTGTTTAATTTAAACACAAGAACAAAATGTCCAACATGAACTCTTTTTTTATCTTTCATATTATATCTCAAATTTTTATAATGTTTTATATCTAATGAATTAACTATCTCATTGATTTTATTTAAAACTTGTTCATAAAGAGATTTATCTTTTCTCAGTAACTTTTCTAAAATTCTATCAAGATTTTTTGAAGTCCTATAATTATATGGCATTTTTACCTCTTTTCTATTTTTCTTCTTAGTTGTTCAATAGAAGTAAAAGTTTCACCATACCCTTCTTTCTTTATTTTTTCTAATTTTTCTAAATATTCGGGTCTTAATTCTGGTTCAATTATTTGAGCTCCACATTCCATAACTATTTTTGCAATGGCTTCGCTTTTTGTTTTTAAGTTATATCTTGCTTTGATAATATTCAAAATATGATTTGTTTCATTTGGAATGTCAATCATTGCTTGTACCATTGTGTATATATGATATATATGCGGTATATATAAATGTTTTGTTTTAAGGAATTCTTTAAATTTGTTAATTAATTCTTAAAAAATATAAATAGCAAAAACTTTAATGCTTTTCATTCCAACACCAATAATCATACAGAATCGGATTTATTCCAGCTTTTTCACATAATTTAAAAACTGCATTTTGAACTATCCAATATAATTCTGGGGTAGATATATATTTCATCGTTGGATTTTTAGGTATATCTACTTTATAGTTTACATCAGAAAGTTGGTTTATTATGTTTATTAGGGGTTCTAAACTGAATTTGTCAAAAGGAACATTAAAAAAAGTAATTATTTTTTCATTATTTAAATAAGTTGATTCATTTAACATTTTTATCAGTAAATTTATCATTTTACTTGCAGGACCAAATATAATTCTATCATCCGGATTGATTACTTGAAAATTCCAGTAATTTATAAAGGAATAAACCCACTTGAAAAGTTGTTTATCATATTCCTCTTTGGTTGCGATACTATTCAATTTTTGAATTATCTCATCTATATTTTTTGAAGCCCATTCTCTGTAGATTAAAGAGGGATTTCTGTTTAATTTATGAAATGCTCTAAATATATTTGATGAAATTGATTCTCTAACAATTTGTTCTTTTGATATTTCTTTTTTTATTATATCTTTTTTATATACTTTTAATAAAGAAACTGCTTCTTCTACATCTATAAATATATGAATTTTTGACATTTTGTTTTTAGTAATTACAACCCCAAATTCTCAATAAACTTTTGTTTATCAAATAATTCTAAGTCTTCATATCTTTGTCCTGTTCCTAAATAAAAAATTGGTTTTTTTGTTGCATAAGAAACTGAAATTATTGTTCCGCCTTTTTCATCAATATCTGCCTTGCTGAGAATACTGCCGTCTATTTCAATCATTTCATTAAATGATTTTGCCTGTTCTACTGCGTCGTTTCCTGCAATTGATTCTGCAACAAAAATCTTTAAATCTGGATTTGTAACTCTGCA
>JBBSXH010000034.1:0-2564 GCA_038045865.1 Nanobdellota archaeon | reverse complement strand
AAGATTTGTTAGTTTTGCAATACTTGTTGTGTTATGAACAATAAATCCTTCTGCTATAAAACTGTGGTTGTCTTCTACTGTTAAATCATAAACATATCTTTCCTCATTTTTTATTTTTTTAGAATTTGCTAAAGATATCCAACAGACATTTGAGTTTGCTATATATTCAAATTCTTTTATCATTAAACTAGAAATTTCACTAGACTCATTGATTAATTGAAGGTATTGTTTTCCATTTTCAGTTAATTGAATTTTATTTTTTTCATACCCTTCATTTTGAATAAAATTTTCTTTTTTTAATTGGGTAAGCATACCATTTATAAAATATGGGGGAAATTTTTCTATTTCGCCTTTATTTAGTGATTCTAATAATTCAAAAAAAGAGCCTTTATGTTTTATTTTATAATATTCTACTAAAAGATTTAGTCTATCTTTAGAAATTATACCTTTCTTTTCATATATTTGATATCCTGGAACCTTTTTTTGTATATCTGCAATAGCAAATCCTAAAAGTAATCTTAATTTTTTTAATGATTTTCCAAGTGGAATCATGTCTTGTTTTCCACATCCTTGGCGCAATCCTATTAAAGAATATTCTTTTAGTCTTTCTTTTTTATGTTTTATTATAGACCCTATTTTTTCTGCATATTTTTCTGCATATTTTGAGTTAATTGTTAATCTCCAATAGTAAATATCATTTATGCTCTTTTTGGATATTGTAGTTACTATCCCTAGCCTTTTTAATAACATATTCATTTGTGTGATTAAAATCTTGCTTTCAGAGGTTAATTCTATACTCCTAGCTTTTTTAGCAGGACTTCCATCACAATCAAAATAAGATTTAATAAATATTTTTATTGTCTCATCATCTGATAGCATAATTTGTTTTGGGATTCGAAGCTGTTTTCCTTTTTTTCCTGATTTAAGCCCAAAAATAGACATAAGACTTACAAGAGTACCTGAACATAGTCTTAGGTCATACATATTTTTTGTTCTAATATCCTTTTTTATATGAGGGGTTATATTAAATAAAAGTTTAGCTAGATCATTTATTCTTGAGATTATTTCACTATCTTCATTTACTATTTGGATATAATCTTTTTCTAGGTGACCATCTCCCATTACATATCCTAAAAATTCTGCTAATTCTATTGTAAGATTTGTAGGAAAGGTAATAATTTTTTTACTCATTTTTTCTTTTATTTTTAATATATTTGGAGATTGTTTGTTAAAGAGTTCTAATGGGATTTTTCCATTTTTAATATTCATTGATAAACTGCAATAATTCCTTTTAGATTTTAAATTTTTACAAATATCTTTTAAAGTTTTGTCTTTATAATCTAAGTATTCTTTTGTTTCTTCAGGAGTTAGATAAATATCTATATCAAATTTTTTAATATCTTCGAATAATGACTGTAATTTCCCTTCTATTCCAATTTGTTTTGGAATAGATATATAATCTTCTTCAGTTAGTTCATCTGCCCTGACTTTTATTACTTGTCCGTTTCTTAACACAAAAAAAGGATGTTCTGGAGTAACTTTAATTGAAAAATCATTTCCATTATCTAATTTAATTTCATATAATTCTTCTTTTTTTAATTTCCAAAGGTGAGTAACTTTCTTATTTTCTATTTTTAATGTTTTTGGATTAAACGAAGGGATTAATAAATCCTCATTTAATTCTATTATCTTTCCATCCTCTAATACTTGTTCTTGCATTTTTTGACTATAAGTTTCATATACATTTTTTATTTCATTGATTTCACCACTACTCAACTGTATTTTAGTTTCTCCAGCCAGACATTTTCCTGTCCCATTTATTCCAAAGAAAAGTATTACAAATGGTTTTCCACTTGCTTTTTTTAATTTAATTGCGTCAATAGGATTGTCTGGGTCTATTATAATCTCATTTAATGTATTTTTTAATTCTGATTTAATTTCTTTTTCTAAATCTGATTTTCTAATTTCTTTTCCAATTAGTTTTTGAGATAATTTCTTTTTAATATCTTCAACAACTTCTAAAGCAACATTGTTTTCAAGTAGAAGCATTTCTAAATCATCAAATATGCTATTAAAATTATTTTCTGTTATTTTGTAACTAAAAGATTCTTTAAGTCTAGAGAAAAATGATTTTTTTGTTGGTTTTTCTATTTTTTCAATATCTTCTTCAATTTGTTCTGTAGGAACTCCTTCTTCAATCTCTGTTTCTATTGCTATTGCTTTTCCTATTTCTCTGCTTAGTTTTGGTTCTTCTTCAAGAATAATATTCTTTTTCTTTTTACTTGTAGATTTTACTTCTTTTATTTCCTTCTCAGTTTTTTTAATTTCTTTTTCGAGTCTTTTTATTCTTTTGTCTTTTTTTGATTTTTCTTCAACTACTTTTTCTTCAGGAGCTTCAGCTAACTTTTCTTTAGCTTTTCCTACCCATTCTTTTAGCTTATTTTTTAAAAATCCGAACATGCTTAAAGTAATGTTAAGGGATTTATAAGTTTGATGATTTGTGTGTCTTAGGCTACATCCCAACTAAACTAATTCTATAATTTTTTGCAAATCGGCAAGTTTAA
>JBBSXH010000033.1:0-13044 GCA_038045865.1 Nanobdellota archaeon | reverse complement strand
ATATAAAATTTTTAAATAAAGAAGGCAAAGAAGAATTTGCTTATCAAAATACCTATGCAATTACAACAAGAATGTTAGGAGTTATGTTTGCAATTCATTCTGATGAAAAAGGATTAATTCTTCCTCCAAAAATTGCTCCAAATCAAATTGTTATTATTCCAATACTTCTTGAAGACAGCAAAACAAAAGTCTTAAAAGTTGCAAGAGAAATTGAAAAAGAATTAGAAGAATTTAGTCCAAAATTAGATGATAGAGAAGAATATCGTCCAGGATTTAAATTTAATGAATATGAACTAAAAGGAATTCCTCTAAGAATAGAAATAGGTCCAAGAGATTTAGAAAAAAATGAAGTTGTTATAGTAAGGAGGGATACTAAAGAAAAAAAATCAATTAAAATTTCTGAATTAAAAACCGAAATTCCAAGAATCTTGGAAGATATTCAAAGGTCTTTGTTTAATAAATCTAAAAAATTATTTGAATCAAAAATAGAAGGATGTGATTCTTTAGATAAACTAAAATTAATAATAGAAAACAAAAAAATAGGAATTTGTCCAGTATGCAAAGAACAAGTTTGTGAAGATAATTTAAAATCAGAAACAGGCGGAGCAAAAGCTCTTTTTATTTCAGATAAACATAAAGTGAAAGCAGAAAAATGCATAATCTGCAAAAAGAAAGCAGATTATTTTGTGTATATTGCTAAGACTTATTAAAAATTCTATTTCGCAAAACACTTCCCACAATCAACGGAAAAACAATCACCTATCATAAATATTCTTTCTGTGTCCAACTTTCAGGATTTTTATCAACATATTTTCAAAAATAAAAATAACCCTATAATCTCCAATTCTCAACCTAAAATAATCATTTCCCTTTAACTTTTTAATATCACAAGAAGATGGATTTTCAGACATCTCATCAATCTTCTTAATAATCCTCTTAGATATTGAGGATTCTAATGCACCTAATTCTTTTAATGCCTCTTTTTCATAAGATACTTGATATACCATTATAAACCAAATCGCTTTTTAACTTCTTCATGAGAAATAAATGTTTTGCTCTTTCTTCTTTCGTTTAATTCCATCTTTGTTTTTTCATTTAATTCTAAATCATCTTCTATCATTCTTTCAATTATATCATTATAAGTTTCTCTTTCCATCATTTTCATTCTATCTAAAACTAATTTTATATTATCTGAAATTTGTATGGTTGTTGGCATTATTATAATTCCCTATAATTAATTATAGAGAGTTATAGTATTTAAATCTTTTGATTTTAAAGAAAACATTTCTCCTCAAACTTTCGCTCATTATTTATTACAAAAATCTTTATAAATCTCCCCTAATAGAATAAGATATGACACTAGAAAAAATTCCTGGAATAAATGGGGCATACTCTAATGTAATTGAAGACGGAAATTAGCATAAATACAACTCCTGCACATATATGCAAAATGCCCATCTGGGTTTTTAGAGATTATAGTCAGAATTAATAGTTATCAAAAAACAACTTCTTCTCAAACCTTCGCAACCTTCCACATTAAATTAAAAACATTCATGTAAGATTGAGCAATTTTTTTATTATTAATTTGAATTATTAAAGGGGTTTCTTGCCAATGAATTATTACAACTTTATCTCCAAAAATTTGAGTTGTTACAGGATTTTCAAATCCATGAATATATCTAAAATTAGCAAATGAGATTTTTTTCTTTTCTCTAAGCACCCTTACTTTTTCATTATAAATTGCATTTACATCAATTTTATTCTTAAAAAGTTGTTTAACCCAATTAGTAAAGTATATTGGAAATAATTTTTCAAAATTAGCTTCTGCTCCAAAAGCAAAAAAAGGTTTTTTGTCTTCTAAAACTTCTTCCATAACATTCTTCACTCCATTTTTACCTGTAAATATCTTAACATCAAATTCACCCTCCCCTTTTATTTCTTTTTCTGATAATTTCTTAAGAGTATTATTCAATTCTTTTTCTAAAATTTGTAAATCTTCTTTTTTATTATCTAATAAAACATTCAGTTTTTCAAGTTTAGAGGCAGAGTAATATTTTTTATTGTTTTTTAATATAGAAGATACGAGTCCTTTTTCCCTTAACTTTTCAAGAGCATCATAAATATTAGTTCTGTATAATCCGCATTTTTTAGTAAGCTCTCCAGCAGTAGAAGAACCAATTTCTAAAAGCGCCAAATATACTTTGACTTCACTTCCAGAAAGTCCTAATTTCTGCAATATCTCCATATAAATCAAATTACTTTTAGATTTATAAAGATTATGCTTTTGTTGTATGATAGAGATACACTAAAAGTATTAAAAGAAGAAATTCTCAATATCATCATACCCTATAGGAAAGAAGAGTTCTGATAAATTTCAAAATGGCAATAAAATCAAAACTAGAAGAAATAAAAGGTAATCTAGACTTATTTTTAGAAAAATTTTTTAATTCAAATAGTAAAAATGTTAAAGAAATATTGAGATATTTTTCTGAGGAATATTATTTTGGTGAAAGAAACTGGCATAATATTTATACAATGCCTCCCTCTGCCTATGATATGGCACTTTTTTATGATGGAGCATATAACAAAACTAATGAAAGAAGAATTATTGAGTCTTTAGATAAGAATAATAATGATAAGTCTTTTATTCCTTATTTTGGAAATTTCATTGGAACTGAACTTAGAAAAAAAATAAAATCATTAGAAGGAATAGATATTGACATATTAGGTAGTAGAAGAAATAATATAGTTGAAGAATGTTCATGTGGTAGAAAGCATGACACTTCTCCTTCTGAATCAAGTGAATCAAGATATAGTTTTTTTACTTCCAAAGAAGAAGACAAATATCCCGAAGATTGGGAAGAAATTACAAATAAGGGGTATATACCTATAATAATTAATAAAGATAGAAAATATCCTTTTTCATTATCTTTTGATATAAACTCGTCATCTAAGAATAGTAAGCCAGTAGGATTAAAAGATTTAAATGAATTTAGAAAAATTTCTAGTAATGTCTCGATTACTAATTCTCCTTGGCATTTTTGGAAAAATTATCGTGGGTTAAATCCTCATTGTTCAGGAGATGATTTCGAAAGTTCTAATCCAAAATTTGCCACCCTCCAAAGGATAACTCTTAAATTTGATAAGGAAAAATATATGAATTTACTTGAAATGTTATCTAGAGATAAAAATGGAGAAGAAAAACTTCAAATAATCTATGACAAAATAAACTTATTTCTAGAAGATTAAACAAAATGACAAAATTATAAAATGAAATCTTCCTATCTTAATGATAAACTTAGAACCGCAATAAGCAATTGTGAAATTATAGAATCAGATAAGAAACATTCTACTAAATTAAGAATAAGTTCTATTGATAGTCATGATCCTACCTGTATATCATTACATCTCTCTGATCTCTCTAAGTCTTCTGAACCTAAAATAATCTACCCCTGGTTTTATGAGCCTACTATTCATTATTCTGATTGTACAATCCAGATTATGTCTTATTATGACAATCATCATCTTGATATTTATGTGTATAGCCCCGATAGTAAAAAAAGAGAAGAAGCTATAGAAAAATTTAAGGAATTATTCAAATAAGAATATCAATATTTTAATCGCCTTCTTCTCAAATTTTCGCCAGTTATCGGATAATTATTTCTCATCAAACCCCTACTTTTCTCCATTCAAATAATCTTCAATTATATCCAAATCTTTTCTCATAATCTTTGTGACTCATCCATTCTAAAATAACACTAACAATTCTTACAGAATCTCCTGAAAGATTATAAGTTAATCTCCAAGCATTTGGGAGATTGTATTTCCATAAATTAGTTACTCCATATTTTTTAATATACTCTTTTGGAATTAGATTATTAGCAATCCGTACTCCGGATTGAGAATTTTGTTTTAAATTATCTATTGCCCTATTAATAAAGTCAAACATTTGTTTATCTTCAAACTTTCCATCTTTAAGTTTAAAATATGCTTCTTTAACAGTTTCATCTGCAAAAGCTACCTCTTTTATCCTATCGTCCATCTTATTTTATGATTAATCCTTTATTCTGAAGTTTTCTTATAAATCCAGGATTCCAAATCCAAACAAGTTTCCCCTCTTTGTCTATAATAATTTTGTTTGATTTTTCTAAATAATTAAGTATAACTAAAAATGTTTGATACATCATTTTTCTAGGCAATTTATTCCATAACTGATATTTTCCAAGTTCTCCTGAATATTTTTCCAAAGTTTCTTCTACCATTAACACACTTTCAAGAGTAGGGCTATGCATTATTGTTTCGTTTTCCATCTTATATATACTTATATAAGACACATATTTAAATCTTTTGGATTTAAAGAAACCCTTTCCCAACAATCAGCGGAAAAACAATCGTAGCATCTGCAAAAACTTTCACACTTTTTATCATTTCAATCTCTTAATCATATCTTTAACTCTTTCTAAATCCTTTTTCAAATATTCATACAATCTTTCAGCTTCCTCAACACTTAATTTACTTTCTTCTTTTAATTTATTTTTAGAAGCCAGATATCTTTCATAAGCATTGCTGCTTTTTGAAATTTTTTCTATTAATTTTATAAACTCTTTTTTTGAATAATCTTTGTTTTGTATCAGCTTTCTAATAATCTCAAGTGTCCTTATTCTTAAGATAAGGGTGTATGCAATTTTGTCTCCTAGATATCTGTTTTTCTTATCTTTTGCCTTTTTAGCATATTCAATATACTCCTTAATTATTTCTAATTTTTCTTTAGTTGTATCAATATACCATTTTACATTTTTCTTTGTTACTTTTACATCAACTGCATTAAGATAATCTGCATTAAGAAGAGGTTTAGCTTCTTTTATCATCTGCCCAACAGGAAATAAATTATCTCTTAATTTTTGGAGAAGTAGTTGATAAGAAACTATCAAAACATTATAAGCCCCATCATTAATCATTTTTTTATCAATCCCATCTGTTAAAACAAGTAGGTCTATATCGCTGTCTTTGCTTTCTTCTCCTCTTGCATAACTTCCCACAAGATAAATCCCTATTATGGATTTAAGAAGTATGTGTTTTTTTAAAATTTCAAGAGTATCTAATAAAATTATTTCAGGTGTTTTTTTAACTAATTCAACTCTTACTTCTTTATTTAGCCATGCTCTTGGAAGTATAACTGCTGATGAATTCCCTGCCTTAATTGCTTTTTTTATTTGAACTTCCATGTTTTATACTTTTTAATTATGTTCGTCTAAGTATTCCTCATCTTCTTCAATTTTCTTTGAAAATTTCTTTTCAATTTCTCCTTTCCAATAATCTCTTGTAGTATCAAGTCTGCCCTTTTCATTTTCAATTTTGTCTTCATGTTTTTCTATCTGTTTTCCAACTCCTATTATTCTTTTCTCCCTTATCTTCTTCATGCGTTTTCTATCCATACTCATGTAAGTACATGTACTTACATATTTATAAATCTTTGTTTTAAAAATCCTTTAGGATTTTTAAGCCACAAAAATCTCCAAATTTTTGATGTTTTAGAATTAATCCTTTTTATTTTTCTTCAGCAAATGCCTTCCCAACAATCAAGGGAAACACAATCGTCGCATCTGCAAATACCTTAACACTTTCAGCTTTCTTTGAAATTTTCCCCCAAGAAACAGCTTCATCAGGACATGCTCCAGAATCGCTTCCATCAAATTCCTGTGCTGTATTTATGTAAACAGCATAATCAGCACCATTTCTATACATATTTGCATTGCATATTGAATGCTTAACAACTCCTCCACCTAAAATTATAATCCCTGTTTTTTCTTTTCCAATTGTGCTATCGTTTAATTGTTTTGTGTCTTCAACAATATCCAACTTAAAATCTTTGTTCTTATATTTGTAAAAATAAATCATGTCTCCTAAACTTCCATCCATAATTGCAGGACAATGAACAGGAATATTATTCTTGTAAGCCCAATAATAAATACTTTCTTTATTATTAATTTCTTTTCCCATTATTTTAATTAAATCATAAGGAGTTTTTATTTCATTTTTATATTTTTCTAAAATAGGCATAACAAAATCTTCAAATTTACAATATCTCGAATTAGGAATTAAAATATTTCCAGCCCTATTTATTCCTTTATCTCGCAATGAACTTCCACTTAAATTAAAACTTCCAATTTTAAAATTACCCAAGCATTTTATAAAATCTTCTTCAATTCCTCCCGCAGTTGTTACAAGATAATCAACTAATCTGTGTTCAACAAGATATCTGATGATTTCCCTTATTCCAGTTGTAACCATGTTTGAAGTATAACCTAAATAAATAAATGCCTTCTCTTTTCTCATTTTTTTAATTATCTCAATTGCCTTAGCAAGATTGGTTGCTTGAGCTCCAGTAGTTAGATAAGAATCAATAACCTCACTATAATTAATCCCCTTATTAAAATCATATCCCCTTACATTTAATCCTTCAGCTTCCTCGCTCTCTCTAATTAAATTTTCTCTTGCAATTTTTTCATTATTTTGTTTTTTGTTCATTTTTATTTTATATTTTTTGCTTTAACTTCCTTATTTAATAATGTTTAATCTTACCCGCTTTGTTAATTATTTCAAGCGATTAAGTTTTATTTATTATTAATAGGTTTAGTTTATTATAGTTTTCTTATTAACAAATTAACATTAAATAATAATTAATAAGAAAAATACAATTAAGATTAATAAACTGGTATTGCCAAAGCGTCTAATATCAAACCTAATTTGTTCATGAAATAAGTGATATTTTACCCTATATAAATCTTTATTAAAGTAAAAATTATTAAAATTTAATGGGAGAATCAGAAAGTATTTTAACTCTAATCTTAACAATTATTGGGATTTTGGTAACATTAATAGCTCCAATCCCCTTATCTTATGAATATAGAATTTTTATTATAATAGTAATTATTTTTATTTTTCTATATATTATATTATCAAGATTTGATAAAAGGATGGAAATTAAAGAAGATAAAATAGATGATTTAAACAAAAGATTTAAAACTCTTGAAGATTTAAATAATATTAGATTAGATATAAGAGAAATTAAAAAGTAGGTATTCAAAAAATGAACAAAAAAGGATTTACTGATAAAGATATGCTAAATATTGTAAAAATAGGCATAATAGCAATAATTGGATTTATAATAATTAAAGCACTATTACCTGCAATTTAAACTATTTGTTAACCATAACCTCTAATCTTATTTAGAGTTATATTTATATAACCTGTTAAAATATTTTTAATATGCTTACAAACAAACAAATTAAAGAAATAAGAGAACATCTTGAAAAAGCACAAAATCCTCTTTTCTTTTTTGATAATGATAATGATGGGCTGACAAGTTTCTTACTTTTAAGAAGATATATTGAAAGAGGTAAGGGGATTGTTGTTAAAGGTAGTCATCATTTAAGTGAGAGTTATTTTAAGAGAGTTAATGAGCTTAAACCAGATTATATTTTTGTCTTAGATATTCCTAATGTTGAGATTAGTTTCTTAGAAAAATGCAAAGAAGCAAATCTTCCTGTTATTTGGATAGACCATCATAATGTTGAAGGCACTACAAATAAAGGAGTACATTATTATAATCCTTATCACAATGATAAAACTAATGAACCGGTTTCTTATCTTTGTTATAAAATTTCAAATAGAAAACAAGATATATGGATTGCAATGATAGGATGTTTTAGTGATTATTATTTGCCTGATTTTACAGAAGAGTTTAGTAAAAAATACCCTGAATTAACAATTACAAAAATAAAAACCCCATTTGATTTATTTTATAAAAGTGAAATAGGAAAAATAGCTCAGATGCTTGATTTTTCTTTAAAAGATACAACCACTAATGTTGTTAATATGTTAAGATTTATGGTAGAAGTTAAAGAACCAACAGACATCTTAGAAGAAAATAGTAAAACAAAAAGAATTTTTCAAAGATATGAACAAGTTAATAAAAAATATCAAATATTGATTGAAAAAGCAAGAGAACCGGTTGAAGGTAAATTGCTTTATTTTCAATATGGAGGGGATATGAGTATGAGTTCTAATCTTGCAAATCAATTGAAACATGAATTCCAAGATAAATTTGTGGTTGTGGTTTACATAAAAGAAGGTTCTGCAAATATTTCTGTTAGAGGAAATGATGCAAGAAAAATTGTTCTTGAAACAATTGATGGAATTGATGGAGCAACAGGCGGAGGACATGAAAATGCATGCGGAGCAAAAATTCCTTCAAGTGCTACTGAATTATTTAGGGAAAGAATTGAGAAGAAGGTGAAATAAAAAAGGATGTCTAATCTACTTGTCTAAACTTTTTGTTAATATCTTGCAACAAATTAAAAATTATATCTTTTTCCCAACCATAATCTGTTCTTTCAATTTTTCCAACTCTTTTTGAAATATTTCTGTACGTCCATTTAAGATAGTTCTAAGTTTATCCTCACTTGAATTGATAATTCCATCAAAATTTTTAAATTCTTGAATCAAACAATCAAATTCATCTTGAACTAAACTTGTCTTGCTTAAAATTCTATAACCATTAGGACTAATTCTTACTTCTGAAGATTCTTCAAATAAAAGTTTTGCTATATTTTCTGCATCTAATAATCCTTCAAAACTTAAATCATCAAAAAATTCATTTATTCTTGAAGGGTCTGAAAGATAATCTTTAATAATAAGGGTTTCTTCTTCTTCAATATCTTTAGTAACTTCCCTCATTCTCATTCTAACAATTATTCCATCTCTCCCTAGCTCTACAATATATTCATTAATAATATCAGCCATTTTTCTTATCATCTGTGTTCTTTGCAAAATAGTACAAACATCTGCAACAGAAACAAGATTAGTAACTTCCAAGACATTTAAATTAACTAATAAATCATCAAAAACCTCTCTTTGTTTTTCTAAGATCCTTAAAGTTTCAGTTGCTCTTCTTAATAATTCTTCAGTATTCTGCAAAACATATCTAGAATTACCATAATAAACACTAATCTTGCCTTTTCTTTCAGAAACAGCAATAACTAATCCATCTATTTGCTTTGCAGTTCTTTCTCCTGCTTGGTGTCTAGTACCTGTTTCAGAAGAACTAATTGTCCTATCTGGAACTAATAAAGTATTTGCATAAAGTATTTTTCTAAAATCTTCTGAAAGAATAATTGCTCCATCCATTTTTGCTAACTCTGCTAGTCTTTTTGAACTAAAATCACAATCAACATTAAATCCTCCCTCAAAAATATTAGAACTATTAGGGTTACTAATCACAATTAATGCTCCCATACCTCCGCTCAAGATATCATTTAATCCTTCTCTTAAACCAGTCCCAGGACTTAGTTTTCTTAAGATTTCTAGTTTTGTAAGATGCTTTTCTTCTCGAGGAGGAAAGACATTTACCTCTTCTTTTTGTTCTTCCATAAAAAATAAAAACAATTTATATTTATAAGTATTTATGGTGTAGAAATAATAAATAAATACTTAAAAAAAATAAAAAATAAAAAAATTATCTTAATTTATATGTTACAGAAATACTTGCAGAGATTTCCTGATTTCCGGGCTGAATATCAGTAACTGCTTGTTTAGCCATTGCAACATCTGCTGTTCCTGCAGATTCATATAATCTCCAGGGATAATAATTAAAGTCTGAACTTGAAGTTGAGACAATTCTTCCTAATTTTTTATCCAATCCCAAAGCAATAGCTTCTGCTTTTAGTTTTGCATCTTCTGCTGCTTTTTGCAATGCTTCTGCTTTATACTTATTTTGATTTTCTTGACTTAATTCAAAATTAATATAACTTATTAAAGCACCAGCATTAACTCCTGCGTCTATTGCTTCTCCAATTTTATCAGAATCTTCAGTAGGAATTTCTAATTTTAAAGAATGTGTTGCCTGATAACCCTTTATCGTATTCTGGCCATTTTTCCAGTCATACAAAGGATACACATTAAAATTTTCTGTAACAATGTCTTCTCTGTTAAATCTTTCTTTAACCAATAAAGTTATTGCATTATCAACAATTTTTGCGTTTGAATCTTTTGCTTCCTGGGCAGTTTTGCCTTCAGTCTGCACATTAAAATATACAATAACTAAATCAGGAATTGCTTTTATTGTTGCTTGTCCATTTGCAGTAACTGTTTTTGTAGGAGATATTTGAAATAAAGTATAGGCTCCAAATAATACTAAAAAAATAACTGCTGAAACAATAATTAAAGTTATTTTAATTGATTTTTCCATATTTACCTCCTTTCATCTTATTTACTATTAAAATAAAAATAAATACTATTATTGCTCCTGCTAAAAACCATCCAAAATAAGAAATATCTAATATTTTATCTAAAAAAGAAATATTATTTATTGTTTGAATAGTCTTAAAAGATTCAGCAGCACTCATTGAAGCTTCTGGTGCTTTTGTAATAAGTTCTGCTCCTTTATCCATAATATTTTTTTCTAATAAAAATTTAACAAAAACAGAAAAAATTCCCATAACAAAAACAACAGGAAGCATATTTTTCAAATAACCTAAATCAAATTTTTTATTAGGACTAATTATAATATGTCTTTTAGCCAGTTTATACATAGGTATTTTCTTACCCTTAACACTCCAAAAAAAAGATTTAGTCTTCTCAACTAATCCAATCTTAATTAATTTTTTTAAACTATATTCAACAGTATTAATAGGTATTTTTAATGCATCAGAAATATCTTTCTCACTTGCTTCCTTTACATCACCTAAATAATTTAATAGTTTCTTACAAGTTTGATTCTTTAATGCTTCAGCTACATCTCCTGCATCTTCTAAACCTAATAGTATAAATTTATCATCCATGATTTATTTAATAGAAACATATATTTAAACCCAGTGAAGGCTTCAAGACAGATTGAAGCTATCAGAAATTAATAACACTTCCAGAATTAATGAAGAACCTCTTCAGGAGACTCCATAGTAAATGTCTTAGGATTAAGGATGTTCTCTAAATTAGATATAAAAACAAATTTATCTGGAAATTTTGTATACATTCTCTTAGCTAACTCGAATTCATTTTTATCACTATCAACTACAAGTTTATCAACCATTGCAAAATAATTTACACCATAAGCTCTTCGTAAAACATCTTGATTTTTAATTGCATACTTCTTACTTTTTTCAAATTCTACTAATTGTTTATCTGTTTCCATTTTAATTTGTGTCAGAACTCTCTTTCCTTTTAGGTTAATTTTATTATAACTTCCAGGTTTAAAAATCTTTGCAAATTCATTTACAAACCTTAATCCTCTCATCTGCAAAATATATCTTTTTAGACATTACCAGAAATAATTAACATTATCAAAAATCAATTTTCAACCACAGAAATCTTTATAAACAAATTAATTATTAAATTAATATGAATAAATGGTTAGAAATTTTGCTAGGACTTATTTTGCTGACTGGTTCAGTATATGTTTGGGGAATTAATCTCCTTGGGGTAGGAACTGCAGCATTAGAATTCCTTAAAGGAGGTCTTATATGGTTTATAATCCTTATAGGACTATTATTCCTTATGTTGGGTATAAGTGACTTAAAAGAATAAATATTCTTTTATAAATAATAAAAGAAGAAACATATAATCTATCCTAACAAAGAATAAAAGGAATAATTTGATTTATCTTTATTTTTTTATATTAACCTTATGCATATTTGTTTATAGTTCTAAAAAGATTACAGAATAATTATTAGTATTTTTATAAGAATGAGATATGTAAGTCATATTTTAAGATATACAGATGACAAATTAATAAGCCTCTCTAAAAGATTTCAAACCCTTTATCTAACAGATTAACACTATTAACTAATAAAATTATAACAATATTACCTCAGTATAGTAATTATTAATAAGCAAATTGTTTTTCTTAGTTAATGAACCAATTATTTAATTCTGACTTGTGTGTAAGATGTAGAGGAAGAGGTTGGTGCGGACAACCATGTAGAATACATGCCCAATTAAAAGAATTTCAACCAAAAATAAAAACACATTTTTCAGGAAGTTCTCCTCCAGAAATATTTATAGGAAGAATTGGTTATCCTGAAATAAACACAGGAATTCTTGCGCCAAATGAATTTGCGTCCACAGAAGAAATGTCTTTTCCAGAAGAATGGTATAAACAAAAACTAACAATAAGACAAGTATTAAACCACAGAGGCAGATTAATTTATTCAAGATTTAAATCAAAAATAAAATATGACTCAGGCAAAAATAATAAACTTCTTTCAACAATGCAAGAAATATCTCTTGCAAACAAGTCTGTTTCAGCAGAATTTTTTTTAAAAAAACCTTTTAAGTCATTAATAAATATTGATAAGCATCTTCCTGTAATAGGCAATCCTGCACCATTAAAAGATGTAAGACTACAAGAAAATCCAGTTATAATAAGAAAAGTAGATTATCTTGTTTCAGATACAGATAATAAAGCAGCAAATGCAATAATAGAGCTTCATAAAAACAAAATAACTCTAACAAGTAATATTATTAAAATACTTTCAGCAGGAATGTTAGGAGTAGGCAAAAACAGAAGATTAGTCCCTACAAGATGGGCAATAACTGCTGTTGATGATACTATTTCAAAAGATTTATTAAAAAAAATAAAATATTATTCTGAAATCAATGAGATTCTTTTGTTTAATGGAAGTTATGTTGGAAATCATTATGAATTTCTTCTTTTGCCTGATAAATTTTCTTTTGAAGTAATTGAAGCTTTTCTTCCAAGAAGTGCCTGGAATCCTAATGAAACAACAAATTTCACACAAGATTTTGAAAGATTTTCAGGAAGAAAATACTATGCTGAAAATGTTACAGGAGCTTATTATACAGCAAGGTTAGCAGTTTGCGAATATCTAGAGAGAATAAAAAAGCAAGCCTATGTAATTATATTTAGAGAAGAAGGTCCAGAATATAATGCCCCCTTAGGAGTAGGCATCCTGCGTGAGCTAGGAAGAGATGCATTTACAAAAGCACCAGAAAAGTTCAACACAATTCAAGAAGCCCTCCAACGAA
>JBBSXH010000032.1:0-12644 GCA_038045865.1 Nanobdellota archaeon | reverse complement strand
GTTCAAAATGTAATTAAGGATAGAAATTTATCTTCAGAAATAATTCAATCAGGAAATAGTGCTACTTCAATTGTTGATACTTCAGATGTGCTTAGTGATTCTGAAGTTAAAGATAGATTTACTAGTACACAGAATTGGATTGATAAAATTAAAACCGAAATTGCTAAAGGAAAAGATTTGACTACTAGAACTCCAATTGTTCAAGGACTTTATGAAAGTTCAAAACCTCTTGGTGCATCTGCTTATGGTATTAATGTTGCAGCTTTAATTCAACAATTAGTGGTTATTGAAGAGAAAGGAAGTTTGAATAGAGATAAAGCAAAAGCAGGGTATTTTAAATTTGAAATTTTTGATATACTTGGAAATGGGTTGATAAGTGATGATGCGACGAGCGGGGCGAGTGATAGTGGAACTGTTGAAGTTAATACTGCTACTCTGAATGATTATTCGCAGTATAAAGGTTCTGAATTTAAATTGAAGATTTATTATATTAAATTTGAGGGATATTGGAAATACACAACTGACAATCCAATTGCTTCAAATAGAGTATGGCATCAAATTAATAGTCCTCTCAAAGATATTGGTATTTTAGCAGGAAAAGATTTTGAAAAAGGCATGGATGAATTAAAAAATTCTAAAGAAAGTTTGTCTGTGGTTTTACCTAGTGGAGATTTAGATCCCTTTGAATTTAATGTGAATACAGTTTCTTTTTCAGAACAGACAACTAATATTGCTACTGCTGGAGAAAATAAACTTCAAACAAACCCAAATACACCGTCTGCTGCAGCCGAAGCTGTAGCTTCAATAGGATTTTCAATAACTGTCGATAAAATTATGTATCAGGGAGAAGACACTGGATTTGTTATAGAAAAAATCGCTGACAAAGAATATAATATTATAGAAACTGATGGAGGGCTTGCATATATTGACCAGCAAGTAGGATCTATAAATGATAAAGGAGTTATAACTTTTGAAAATGATAAATTGGATAACTCAAAAAAAGTAATTCTTGCAAATAATTTACAAGAAAATTATTATTTGAGTTATAATCCAATACAATTTTTAAAAAAATAATTAATTTTTCTCTCAATCAACAGATTTTTATACCACTAGATTTTATGATTTCTATGCAGAGGTGCCGAAGCGGTCTAACGGAGCAGCCTTAGGAGCTGTTGGCTTAGTGCCTTCACAGGTTCGAATCCTGTCCTCTGCATATTTTTCTGAAGATTTATGAGTAATATTTTTTAATTTAATAGGATGGGCAACGAAACATATTTAAAGATTAATAGTTTATAATAAAAATGAATCTAAGAAAAGAAATTTTAAAATCACAAACAGATTTAAAAATAATTGATATAAATAAAATAAGAGTAATTACAAAAGCAAAATTTGGACCCTCTAAAGAAACACAAATTAATTTTTTATTGGATGAAAACCTTTCGTTCTATATTGCAACCATAATTGGAGATGGTCATTTAAAAAAAGCAAAATTACAAATAGCAATAGAATTATCAAACAAAAAACTTATAGATTATATTCAAAAAACATGTGTAAAATTATTTAATAGAAATTTTAATATTCATCCAGTTAAACAAAGAGAAAGAAAACAACTTACTTATCAAATGGTAATGGATAGTAAATCAATTTATTTATTATTAAATAAGGTTTTTGAAATTCCTATTGGAAAAAAGAGCAATATAGTCTATGTCCCAAAAATAATCAAAAAGGCAAATAAATCAATCAAATCTGCTTTTTTAATAGGTATCATGTTAACCGAAGGAGGAAATAGAAGAAGAGGTATTGGAATGTCAACTGCAAGTGAAAAATTATGGAAAGATTTAATACAAATTTTTAAAGAAATAGGAATAAAGGTGTTTACAGACAAATGGATTTACAAAAAATATAATAAAGAATATTATGGTTTTTATTTTAAAAAAGATAAAATTAATTTAATTTTAAAAGAATGTAAAGATATAGAATTAAACAATCTTTTTAAGGAACATTTTGGGTTAGGTTAATAAGACTTCTCCCCGCATTTTTATTATATTTACAAATTTTCTTTTGACTTTTGATAATGTTATAATCTTACTAGCTTTGAAGATGAGTTGATTAATCTTTGGGAGGTTATACTTTACTCGCTTTGAAATTAATCTTTTTCGCTTTGTAGATGATTGTTTAAGTCCTAAAAATTCTTTTGAGAATTTTGGTAACTTCAACTTTTGCAAGATTGAAGTCTTTGGAATTAATTGCATAGCTTGATGAACTAAGCTAAAGCAGAATTAATTTAATGATATTAACAAAAAGTTTTTTTCTCGTCAGTAATGTAACTTTTTTTATATACAAACCTTTAAAAACTAAATTTACAAGAACAAATTATGGTTAAAGGAATAGAAAGGCCATTAGATGTACTGAACAATGCAAAAGGCAAAGAAGTATTGGTTCAGTTGAAAAACAATCTGCAAATGGTTGGAACTCTTTTAGCATTTGACATACATATCAATGTTGTGTTAGATAATGCAAAAGAAATTGTTGGCGGAGAAAGTAAAAGAAATGTTGGGTTGACTTTTTTAAGAGGCGACACAATAATCTTTATTTCACCTGCAAGCATGGCTTAAATGGCTTAATTAACAAGAGGAAATGAGTGTTTGACCTTTTTAGATTCACACGGTCGTGAGTTCTGAGATGTTGAAGATAGTTGGGAGTTTGATAAATTTTTTTCATGTTTGATAATTTTGATTACTGAAATTAAGCAAAACAAGTTTTAAGCTTAATTTCTTTTTACTTTTGATAATGTTTAATCCTGATTATTAAGTTAATCATCTTCAGAGCTTGAGAATTAATTTCAAAGCGATTATTTCATCATCTGCAAATTTTAAAGAATTAATTTCATAACTGGTAGAAACTACAAGATATTAATAAAAAGTTATGGTTAGAATTACTCAAAAGATTTTAAATCTCAACCGTCATAAAATCTTTTGCAATTGTTACATCTTTGAAATACTTTTTTGCTTGTTTTTCTAACAAATCTGATTTATGCTCGTATCTTTGTGAAATATGAGTTAAAATTAATTTTTTAACTTTTGATTGTTTTGCAATTTGTCCTGCTTGCTTTATTGTTAGATGCCCATATTCATCTGCAAGTTCTTTTTCATTTTCATCATAAGTAGAATCCATTATTGCTAAATCACAATCTTTTGCAAGTTTATTTGCATTTTTACAATTTCCTGTATCAAAAATAAAAGCTATCTTTTTACCTAATTGTTTATAGGTTAAATCTTTAGATTTTATTATTCTTTTGTTTATGATTATATTTTTCCCTTCTGTTAAATTTTTTAATTTTACACTATCTTCCCTAGAAATTTTTAGTTTTTTTAATTTGTTTTTGTCTATTCTTAATTTATCTTTTTCTTTGAATAAATATCCATTACAAGGAGCTCCTCCATGAATTAAGGGAAGAGAAGAAATTTCAAAATCTTTTGTTTCTAAAAATTTGCCATTAACTTCTTGAACATTTACACTTATTTTTTTTAATGGAACAAAAACTCTGAATAATTCTTTAACATATTCTTTTGTTCCTTTTGGGCCATAAATATAAAGAGTTTTTTTATAGTCATTTAATGCAAGAGTTTGAAATAATCCTGGAAGTCCAAGAACATGGTCTCCGTGCCAGTGAGTTATTAAAAGTCTTGTTAAACTACAAGGATTTATTTTTGCAATTCTAAGTTGTCTTTGGGTTCCTTCTCCACAATCAATTAAAATATTTTCTCCATCATGTTGCATAAAAATTGCAGTATGATTTCTTTCAGCAGTTGGAACTACTGCAGTTGTTCCTAAAAAGGTCATTTTTGTTACCATGTTTAAATAATGCAAGAGTGGTTTAAATAGGTTTTTGATATATTTTGGTTGTATAGTTTTCTCTGGAAATCTTTAAACATCAAAAATCTATGATTTTTGTGGCTTAAAACTTCCTGAAGGAAGTTTTAAAAACGAGAAACTACTAAGAATAATATGAATAATGTAAAAAAGAGCTTTGTGTTTGGAATATTTGTTTTAATAATTGTTTTAGGAATGAATTTTGTTTTTGCTGAGAAATTAGAAATTCAAATAAAAAATAATTATATTCCTAGAGAAGACATTAATTTTAAACTTATTCTATATAATGATGAGAATAATAAAATAGATGGACAAATTAATTATGTTATATATCAGAATGATTATTCTAAAGTTCTTGAAGGGGTATCTGATTCTGGACAAGAGATTATTTATAAGTTGCCTGAAAATGCGACACAAGGACCTTGGAAAATAGAGGGCAGTTATAATGGTGTAAAAGTTAGTAGTTTGTTTAATGTTGGAGAATTAGAAAGAGCAGATATTAAATTAGAAGGAGATGCCCTTGTTTTAAAAAATATAGGAAATACTGTTTATGAAAAAAAGATTTTAATTTATATTGGAGAACAAGACCAAACCGCCCAGATTATTTTAGATATTGGACAAGAAAAAAGAATAAGATTAACTGCTCCTGATGGAAAATATGATATTAAGGTTATTGAAGGAAATGAGGAAAAACCTCTTGAATTTAAAGATGTTAGTTTAACTGGAGAAGTTATTGGTTTGGAAAGAGTATTTAGTGAAACTAATAGTTTTTGGCAGAAATATCCCTTAGTTATCCTGTTTTTAGGCTCTTTATTATTAGTAATTATTGTTGTTGTTGGATTTAAATTTAAGAATAAGCATTCTAAATAAATCGATATATTTTTATTTCTTCGCTGTTTTATAATCAGATTATGTTAAATTCTTTATATGTATTTATATTCCTTTTGGTTTCTTTATATGTATAGAGAAGATTTATAAATTAGAAAATATTGATTGTTTTAGAAAAAGGTGAAAAGATGCAAAAAAAGGTTACTTTAAGTTTTGATGATAAGCTTTATGAAAAGTTTAAAAAGTTCTGTAATGATAATGGTTTAATGCTCTCTAGAACATTAGAGATTGATATGATTAAAAAGATGGATGAGAAAAAGGAGGAGAAGAAAAAATGAAAAAAAGATTAATATTAATCTTAAGTATATTTGCAATTTTTATTGGATTAGTTTATGCAGCAACTTTTTCAGATAGTATTAAGAGTGAATTTGATTTAGGAACTTATAATAATACTCTTCATAATGGAACAGAAATTATTTTATCTGGAACAAATGTTTCTGGAACTTATACTTCAAGGATTTTTGATGCAACAAGTACTGCGAGATGGAATAATTTAAGTTCTTACTACATAGTTCCTACAAAAGATTATTTATATGCAGTGGATGCTCAGGCAAATACTTATTGGTCTCAAAATTTTGGGGTAAATTGGAATATTAAGAATGTTAGCTATTCAGGTTCTTCTCTATCAGATACTCAGGATATTTTCTCTGATTCAAATAATAATCTTTACATAATAAAAAACACAAGAAGAGAAATTTACAGGTCAAATGATAGAGGTATTACATGGACAATGATTAATGGTAGTTTTGCAAATAAAGATTTATATACTGGAACTTCTTATGCAGGAATTATTTATGTTTTTGGTGCAACAGGTGCAGGATGGAAATCTTCTGATTCAGGAGTTACTTGGACAGCAATTACTGATTTTAATGGTGCTGCAACTAATAATCCTTGGGGGGCTACAGTAAATTTATCTGGGACAGTTTATGTTGTAGACCGTTCTGGAGCGGTTTATTCTTCATCTGATTCAGGAAGTTCATGGAGCTTAAAAAACTCAAATTATGGAAGAACCAGTGATACACAAGATATGTTTTCAGATTTAAATGGGAATCTTTACATTATTTCAAGTAGTAATAAAGAAATATGGAAATCTACAGACAATGGTGTTTTTTGGAGTGTTGTAAATAATACATTTGCAAATCTCGCACTACTTGCAGGAGGTTCTGATTCATTAGGGAATTTATATGTTATCTCAGGAACTTCGGCAGGCAATGTTTTTAGGTCAAGTAATGGTGGAGTTAGCTGGACATTGATAAATGATTCTTATAATTATGGAGATGGAGCTGCAAGAGGATTAACTTATTTAACAGAAAGAACAAACTTAACTTTTCAAGTTAAAAATTGTTCATTATTAGATTGTTCTGATGGAACTTGGCAGGCAAAAGATTTAACTAATATAAATTTAACAGGAAGATATTTCCATTATAAAATTGATTTTACAAGTCCTGATAGTTCAATAACTCCAAGTTTAGCAAGTGTAAGTATTGATTATACTATTTTAAATACTGCTCCAATAATTTCTATTGCTTCTCCACAAAATTCACAGAGTTTTAGTATTGGAGAGACTATAAGATTGAATTTTTCAGCTTTTGATAATGATAATAATTTACAATCTTGTTGGTATAAAATTAATTCTGGAAGCAATGTATCTCTTCTTAATTGTGCAAATACAACAATTTTAGCAAGTTCAATAGGAACAGGAAATCATATAATATATGTTTATGCAAACGATAGTTTAGGTTTAATTGGAAATAATAGTGTAAGTTTTTCAATAACAAATACTGCGCCTATAATAGTTATTGCAAGTCCGCAAGAAGGAGCAACATATGGGTATAATACTAGTTTAGTTTTAAGTTATTCTATTTCTGATAATGATGGTAATTTACAATCTTGTTGGTATAATTTTAATAATGGAGTAAACATTAGTTTGAGTGGTTGTGCAAATACTACTTTTAATGTTTCTGGAAGTGGAGCTTATACACTAAAGATTTATGCAAACGATAGTTTAGGTTCAGTTGGAATTGATTCAACAACATTTAGTGTTGCTGTTGGTTCTCCTACGATTATTTTAAATTCTCCAATTGATTCTTATTTAAATTACAAAAATGTTGTTTTTAGTTATACTCCTACAGATATTGATTTAAATTATTGTGAGTTATGGGGGAATTTTAATGAGCAATTTAAATTAAATCAGACTGATAATTCTCCAATAAATGGAAGTGTAAATAATTTTTATTTGAGTTTGAATGATGGAACTTATTTATGGAATATAAGATGTGTTGATAATGCTAGCCATTCTGCATTTAATGGAAATAAGAGTTTTTATATTGATACAATAAATCCTTCTTTAAGTTTGAGTGAACCAACTGGAGCAAAAATTTCAAGGACAATTAGTGCAAGCTGGAGTGTAACTGATAATTCTCCTGTTAGTTGCAGATACAATGTTTATAGAGGGGAAAATCTTGAAGTAGGAAATACAAGTGTTGATTGTTCTTTGAATAGTATTAGTTTTTCTGTTACTTTGGATACTAATTTTGTATTTAACTTTTATGTGAATGATTCTGCTGGAAATTCTAATAAAGCAAATTCAAGCTTTTCAGTTGATACTTTAATTCCTGTAGTTCCTCCTAGTGGAGGTAGTTCTGGAAGTTCTTCTGGAGGTGGTGGAGGTTTCTTAGTTAATATTAGTTCTTCTGGAAAATTATCTGTTTCACAAATAGGAAGTATAATTGCTCGTAAAGGAGACAAAAAAACATTATCTTTAAATGTTAAAAATATTGGAAAAATATTTTTAAACAAATGTAAATTGATTGCTAGTGAAGAAACCAAATCATGGATTTATTCTAATCAGGCTAGTGGAATTGCTCCTGGAGAAACTCTTGATTTTAATTTTGATTTAAATATTCCTGAAGAAATTAATTCAGGAGATTATCTTGGAAAATTAGAAATAAAATGTGATGAAGGAAATAATGTTCAAAATATTAGTGTAAGCATACCTGGACTGGATGGAGTTAGCATTGAAGGGATGATTCAGAAAGGAAGAATCTTAATAATTAATTATACTTTTGATAATTCTAATTTTGTTGGAAATTCTGTTGCAATGGATATATGGATTAGTGATGAAGCAGGAAATGAAGTTAAAAAAATTCAAGATAAATTTGATATAAATAAAGAAGGATTAATTCAAAGAAATGTTAAGATTGAAGTAGCTGATTTGTCTGGAATTTATTATGTTAATTTTGCGCTTTCTTCTAATTTGGAAGATTTTGTTAGACAATCAATTCTTTTAGGAAAAGCATTTTCAACTGGCTTTGCTATCTTTAATATCCCTATCGGAAAGAATGTTATTTATTCTATTTTCGTGTTATTTGTGGGAATTGCTGTTTTTTTTATCTGGATGAGGCAAGGAAAAGCAGATAACTCTAAACAGAAAAAGCATAAGGGGTTATTAAGAAAAAGAGCTATGCTAATTGTTTTATGCTTTGTACCTTTAGTTTTTATACTTGGTATTAATAGGGGCTTGACTGGTTTTGTAGTAGGTGGTTCAGAAACAATAAACAAAAATATTTTAGGTGTTGCAATATTTGTTTTTATAGTTAGTGCAATTCTTTTAATTTTAAGAAAAAGAAAAACTTCTTATTTGTCTTTGAGAAATTCTTCTTATTTAAAAGATTTAATGAATAAGCTTGTTTATAATCATGAAGGTAGATTTTTAGGTAAAGTAAAAGATATTATTTTAGGTGATTGTAAAATTGAAAAAATTAGAATTAAATTTAATTTTAGAAGCAGAAGAAAATTCCATAAAAAAGGTATTTTTATCAAATATAAGGTTATTGACAAGATTGGTGATGTTGTTATACTGAAAAATTTTGAGATGTAAATAAGTCTTATAGAATATTGTCAAGATAAAGGGATATACTGAATTTTTTATTATTTTTACCAAACTTCTCCTTACTCTGCCCATGAAAATATCTTCTCCAAAATCTCCTCTCGCTCAATTTTTCCGAAGATATTCTTTGTTAATTATTGATAATGTCAAAAAATAAGATTAACTGAAATTAGTCATAATCCTAGAAAAATTTATTTAAAAAACTTCATATCTCGATAAGTTTACAATATCAGCTTATAGAAGATTTTAAATATCATATTTCTGTGTTTTTCTTATGCTTCCTTAGCTCAGCCTGGATAGAGCACCTGCCTTCTAATGAGAAGGAATTTCCTAATAGGAGAAAGCAGGGGGTCCACGGTTCAAATCCGTGAGGGAGCGTTTATATTTTTTGATAATAATTTTGAAGAGAATTTTTATAACTTTTTGATAATGGGTAATTCTTATAATTATATTTGTCATCTATAAAACTTGAGAAATTAAACAATTGAAAATTAAAGCCAGAGCGGGTTTGATTAATAATTATTAAAAAGATTAATGAATTAAATTATCTTGAGATTAATTGTTTGAATTAATCTCACAAAGTTTAAAAGATATGATATTATTGATAAATCATGTGCGGGTCGCATATTGGTCTTGCACTCCCCTGCAGAGGGAGTTAACCGGGTTCGATTCCCGGCCCGCACTTTTGATATCATTAAAGAATAGAAATGATTTTAAACTTCTAATTTATTAAATTATATGGAAATTAATGTAGCTTATATTTATAAAATTGAAAAAGAGAATAAAAAGCTTATTCATTCAGAAGGATTAACTATTGCTGACTGGAATGAAAAAGAAAGATTAGAGAAAATATTTGATGAGATTCCAATAATTCGTCAGATTGGGATAATATCTTCAGATTCATCTTATAAAGCAAAAATTTTCTTAAAGGAGAAATATATTGAAATTTATCCATTAGAAAGCAGATTAGAGGGTTTTTTTAATGTTCAAGATGCAGGCAAATTAAAAAATTTAAGTACTAACAGGCAAGCTATAAATTTTGATTTCAAGGAAAATACTTTTTATTTTTCTTATCTTTCAGAGTATTACAGGAAAAAATTAGAGGATTTTTATAAAGCAGTTCAGGAGTTTAGAGGGGATTGAAATATTTCTTTTATAACTACACAAAACATTTAAATATTAATTTGTAGTTTGTAAGATATAAATATACTAACTAATCTGTTTATCAATAATAAACAACACTAAAACTCTTGATGAATTGTGCAAAGAGAATAAAAGTATTATAAATTATTAATAAAAAGAGAGGCATAATATAAACAAAAAATAAAAAATGTACATAGTCAAACAAAAAGTTAATGGTGGAGAATATTATTATCTTAGAAAAGCTGTGCGAAAGGGCAAAAAAGTTACAAGCAAATGTGTGGGCTATCTTGGTAAAACTTTGGAGGGGGCTGAAATAAAGAAAAAAGAAATTGAAGAAAAGTTATTAAAGGAGGAAAATAAGGATAAAAATATGAATGAGACCAAAAACGAAAAAATAGATGACAAAATAGAGGCTAAAGAAGAAATGAGTGAATCCCAAAAAATAGACTTTTCTAAAGAGTTTAATAGTTTTATTCAGGATAAAGGATTTATTTGGGGGCCTGAACCAGAGATTTATGGTGGTTTGGCTGGATTTTACACTTATGGTCCTATGGGCAAGTTATTAAAAAATAAAGTTGAGAATTCGGTTAGGAAAATATTTCAGAGAAATGGATTGTTTGAATTAGAGGGACCTACAGTAATGCCCGATATTGTTTGGAAGGCTTCAGGACATTTAGATACTTTTAATGATCCTATTATTCTTACAAGGGATAAAAAAGAAAGTTATAGAGCTGATAAACTTCTTGAAGAAAATGGAATTAAAGTAGATAAATTTGAAGATAATCATTTGCTTGAATTAATTAAAAAACATAATATTAAAGCACCTAATGGAAAAGAATTAGAATTAAAAATTGAAAGGCAAAGTTTAATGATGAAAACAAAAGTGGCTGGACAAGAGGCTTCACTTAGACCTGAAACAGCAACAGTTACTTATTTACCATTCCCAAGATTTTATAATTTTTTTAGAGGAAGATTACCTATGGGAGTATTTCAAATAGGAAAAGCCTATAGAAATGAAATTTCTCCAAGACAAAGTGTAATTAGAGGTAGAGAATTTACACAGGCAGAAGGGCAAATATTTGTTGATCCAAATGAAAAAAATAATTGGGAAAGATTTGATGAAGTTAAACATATTAAATTACCTTTTTGGACAAAAGAATTACAGAGTGAAGGAAAAGATGCAGTTGCTACAAGTATCGAGCATGCATTTGAGAAAAAATTTGTTAAGAGCAAAGCTTATGCATGGTGTTTATGGCTTGCTTATAATCAATTTAATTCTATGGGAATTCCAGAAACAAAAATCAGATTAAGACAGCATTTAGATGATGAGAAAGCATTTTATGCTGATGATGCTTGGGATATAGAAATAAATCTTAATTCTTTAGGATGGACAGAATGTTGTGGGGTTCATGACAGAACTGATTATGATTTAAAACAACATTCAAAATTTTCTGGGCAAAAGTTAGAAGCTGTTAGAGTAAATGGGGAAAAGTTTGTTCCACATGTTTTAGAAATTGCTTTTGGAACTGATAGACCTACTTATGCTTTAATTGATAGATTTTATGAGAAGAAATTTGAAGAGCAAGGAAAAACTATATTTAAAATTCCTTACCATATGGCTCCGATGGATATTTCTATTTTTCCATTAATGAAAAAACCAGAGTTAATTCAAGTAGCACAAGATATAAAGAAACAATTAGAGAATATTTTGGTAGTGGATTATGATATTGGTGGAAGTATTGGTAGAAGATATCTGAGAAGTGCAGAGGTGGGAATTCCTTATGCTATAACTGTTGATTTTGATTCTTTAACTGATAAGTCTGTAACTGTTCGAGATAGAGATAGTGAACAACAGATAAGAGTTAAAATTTCAAATTTAAAAGAAACAATTAGAAAACTGATTAATGGTGAAGAAGAATTTTTAAATTGTGGTAAGTTAGTAAAATAAAAATGGTTGATAAAAATAAAGATTGCATATTTTGTAAGATTGTTCTAGGAGAAATTCGCTCAACAAAAACCTATGATACAGAAAATTTATATTATTTTCTGTCCTGTAAACTATAACCAAAATGAAAGAACATAAAGATTGTATTTTCTGTAAAATTGTAAAAGGTGAAATAAAAGCAGATATAGTTTACAGTGATGATAATTTTATTGGGATTTTAGACATAAATCCTGAAATGCTTGGGCATATTCTTGTGATGCCCAAAAAACATTTTGAGAATATTTTAGATACTCCTTCAAGTTTAGGAAATGAATTTTTAGACGCAATTAAAAAAGTTTCTTTAAATTTAGCTAAAGAAGGAGAAGCAGAGGGTTTTAATATTCTATTTAATATTAATAAATTAGCAGGACAAGAAGTGGCTCATGTTCATGCACACATATTGCCGAGAAAACAAAATGATGGGATGAAGTGCAAGATTGTAAATGGAATGAGAGACAAAAATAAAAAAGAGGAGAAGAATCGTAAGGAAACCAAGGTTTCCTTAACAAGTCAACCTTCCTTAAATAGCAATAAAACTAAATAAAAATAAAATGGGTTCAACATATGAAAGAAGTTTTTTTAAAGGATTTAGTTGGGAGATTATTTCTTTTGTAATCACTTTTATTTTTGTTTATCTTGTTTATGGTAATTTTAATATGTCTTTGAAAGTTAGTCTTCTTTTGAGTTTGGTTAAAATATCTATATTTTTCATACACGAAAGAGTTTGGAAAAAAATTATGTGGGGAAAAATTGGGAATAAAAATTTGTAAATTTTATTTGATTATAAATTTAGGAAAACAAGTCAGGCTGTGGTATAATTAGCAAAATTTAAATACTTACTTCTCGTCGGTAATATAATTAAATATC
>JBBSXH010000031.1:0-7766 GCA_038045865.1 Nanobdellota archaeon | reverse complement strand
AATCATTGTTGGCAAACCTCCAATAAATCCTGCAATATAATTTCCAAATGAATACCCCCCAATCTTTTTTATTATTGAATCATGAATTGCAAAATTAGGTTTGTAATTAAACTTAAATATTAACACTAAAAATAAAACTAAAAATGCCACAATCAAACTAATCATCCATGAAGTAAAAATTCCATAAGCACCAAGCCAAACAAATGTAAACAATAAAATAATTTTTAGAAAAGAAAAAATTGTGTTTTTTAAAAGAATAAATTTAGTATTTCTATGAGCTATAAAAATACTATCAATCAATGAACTAAATGATGCAAATATCATAAAAATCATAAAAATAAATGCAAGAATTATATTGTCATGAATAAACATAAGTTTTGGAGAAAATGTTTTTATAGAAAGAAGAAAAATAGTAGAAATTATAATTGTTACAATTGCAACCAAGGTAAATGCTGTATTAATTTTCTTATCCTTATGTTTTGATGTAGGTAAATATCTTATTAACCCTGCATTTAATCCTAAAAGACTAAAAGAAGTAATTAATCCCATTACAGAAATAATTGTTGTAGCCAATCCCACCTGTTCTGTTGTAAAAAGCCTTGCTCCAATCATCCAGAACACAAAACCAAGAATAGACATTACTAATGTTCCTATCATTAGATAAATCGAATTTTTATAAAGAGAATCTTTAGGAATAAACTTAGTTTTTTCATTCTTCATCCACTTGTAAAACAAAAACCAAAATACTGCAAAATATAATAAAAAGAATATCATCCCAGTATAAGAATGATACATCCCCATAGCAACTTCTTTAGAAACATATCCTCCAACAAGGAATAATATGAAAACTCTTAGAACATTTACTAAAAAAGCTCCTGCAACAGCAGGAACAAAAAGAATAAGTGCTTTTTTCTTGTTTATTTTTTTCCAGTCTATAAACACAATGAATAAATATAAGGCTGAAAATAAAAATATAGAATAAATTCCAGAACAAGCTTCTGCAATTTTAGCTCCAAAATCTTTAACAACTATTATGTCTGGCTCTATAATTCTAAAATCTGCTCCAATAATTTTGAGAAGAAAAGCAACAAGCTTCAAAACAATTAAACTAAAATAAGGCCACAACCCCCAAACTAAATTCATTAAAGAAGCTGTTATTATGCCAAAAATCAAAAAATAACCTAATTCTTTTTTAAACTTCTTAAAAAAATTAATAATAAAACCTATTCCATAAACTCCTAAACCAAGAAAAACAAATATAAAAACCCCTAAAATATTAACCAAAATTATATTTATTGTGGTTATTGATATTTTGTTAGCATTTATCTCAAATAAATAAAATCCTATTAATAATATAAATGAAATAACTAACAATAAGAAATCTTTTATTTTGTATTTAAATTTCTCAAGTTTCATTAATCTTGTTCTATAAAGTAAAATAAACCCTGCAATAGAGAATAATAAGATGTAACCAACTCTTCCCCACATTTCAATTTTCCAGCTAGATAATATATCATATTGATAGAGTTTTGTTCCAATTAAGAATATAAAAACCATAAACAACCCAACAAACAATCCAGTTTTCACTAAAAACTGTTTAAATCCTGGATTTAATTTCTTTAACTGAATCATGTTTTAATTTACTCTTTTAGGTTTTTAAAACTGCTTAAATCCAGTAACTCTGCTCTATGATAAAATAATCCATAATTAAATGAATTACTATTGCAGCTAAAAATACAACATCTGCAATTATCCATGCTTTTGCAGTTTTTACATTAATTTTTTTTAGTTTGTCTAAAAAAAGAATTATTAGAAATATTGTTGTAAAAACTAACAGCCAAAAGTATATATGGTGAGTTACATTATTAAGAGTAGAATAAAGAGGTTCAGACATTATCTTATAATAATCAGTTGTTCCAAATTCCAATCCTGTAACTCCAAATTTAATTGCATCAGGAATAATTGTTCCAATTACAAAAACAAGCCCATATTTCCATTTATACCTGCTTTTATGAAAAACAGCTAAAATTATTATAAATCCGATAAATGCAGCTATTAAATGACTTAAT
Source organism: Nanobdellota archaeon (assembly GCA_038045865.1). Classification (GTDB taxonomy): domain Archaea; phylum Nanobdellota; class Nanobdellia; order Pacearchaeales; family GW2011-AR1; genus ARS1285. The sequence continues at coordinate 5,697 of JBBSXH010000031.1, read as the reverse complement.
ATTCCTGGCATAATTATAAGAAATAAAACAGGTTTTTAAATTATTGGAATAATGAATTGGTAATCTGATAAACAATTTTCTAGAGGATTTGGGTTCATTAAGCTTCCTTTGAACAGATTAATCTTTTCATTTGCATAGCTTAATTAGTTTTTAACATTACTAAAACAAATAAATATTAGAATAAGTCAATAAATTATAATAAAAAAAGAAATTTAATCTCTTCTAACAAAGAAAAATATTCCAACTGCACTTAAAATTGTTAAAGCACCTACAAATACTCCAAATTCTGGAATTAAAGGAACATTAACAATACCAATATCCCAAGTCATAACCATATCTGGAACCATATCTGGATTAATAACTCCAGTTTGAGAACCAATACCATATGAAGGATGTGATGCAGAAACAGTTAATGTATTACCATCAGCACATATTGCTTCATCATAAGTAACAGCATAAGAACCATCACCTAAACTAGTATAACTTGTATCAGTTCCATTACAAGTTATAATAACACTTGCACCTGAAACTGTTTGACTAAAATCAGAATTATAGATCTTTCCATTAATTAGAGTAGTCGCACTCACAATCATTAAACTTGATATAATTAATAATACAAAGATTGGTAAAACTAATTGTTTATTCATAATAAATTACAACAAAACTCCTTTAAAAACCTTATTGTTTCTTAGTATATGTATTTAATTACTATTACCCAGTACCAAATAATTAACTTTTTACAAAACAAACAAGAAAACATGCACAATTGTACTGATTATCATAGTTAACCAGATATTCTTTGTTACCCCATAGATTATTGATAAAATTAAAGAAAATAAGATAAAAAACAAGATTAATCCAATTCCAAGCCCTAAACTAGCAATTGCATAAAACATTGCAGTTATTATAATACTATAACTAAATCCATAACTTTTTTCTATTGATTCCTGGACCATTCCTCTAAAAAATAATTCCTCACTAAATACTATAATTGGGATTATTGTGATAAGCAAAATAGATCTTTCTACTCCAGAGAAATTTTTCCCAAATAAACCTAATAAAATCCCTAAAATAATACATAGCACTATCCAACCAAAGCCTCCTCGCTTTGGTTTAAACTCAAATCCAAATTTAATAAAATAAAATAATGTCAAAAACAAAAACAAATAGTAAACCATAGAAACTCTCCAATAAAAAGACAAATGAAGAAATAACTCTAATATCCTAATCATAGGGAATATCATAAGAATTATCATTAACTTAGCAGAACCATCAACCCTTTCAATATTAATCAATGTCAATAAAATTCCTGTAATTAATAACATATAACACACAAAACCTGCTATTTCATTAAATTGTAATAATATCTCAGATAAAAACATAACTACTAATACCATGAATATTATTTTTTTATCCATTTTAAATTTGTTAAAATTTTAAATACTAAAAATTTTATTTTTTTTATTTTTAATCTCCCTGTTTACCATTTTGATATAACATCCTGAACTACAATTATCACAAAGATAGCTATTAATGAAATAATAAAAGGCAATAAAGCATTTTTTATTTTTTTATGCCCAAGTTCAATCATCATTAAATACACAATTAATAATACACTTAAAACAATCGGAGTCAACAAACCAATACTATTTGATATTATCATATTCCAAAACAACCTCCATATTTCATCATAAATTTATATTTCCAAAAAAGACTTAATTTGCTTTTATAGAGTTTAAGTTTAAAGTCATTTTTATCAATAGCTTTACTCAAAACATCACAATAATTATTATTTGTTAATTCTTCTAAATATTTAGAATTAATACTTATTTCAAAATCAACTTCTGGTTTTTCAGTTATCTCTGTAATTTTTTCTTTTTCAATTAAATACATGTGATTAGAATCTCCACCATACTCGCCTAATAAAACCTTAGAATCTTTAGGTAAATCTAAAACAATTTTGTTTTTACTTAAAACATCTGCAAGATTATTATAGGTAATCTTTATATCTTCATTTTCATCTGAGTTTGTATTGATAGCATTTCCAGTAATATTAGGAGGAGTTAACATTAATCCAACAAGCGAAACAAAAAAAATTACCCCAACAAATAATAAAAGATTTTTATTCTCCATAATTAATTGATTTAATTAGAATTTATATATGTTTTTAATCACTTCCTCATTCCCCAAGATCCACCAATCCAAACAATTACAACTAAAATTATACTTATAATTAATGATAGTTTAGACTGAGCTTGGAATATTCCAGGATTTGCATAATATGCAAGCCAAATTGAATTTAAAATAATCCCAATTAATCCACTAAAAATCATAATACTTCCAATGATATTTCTTGTTCTCTTTTTCATGTCTAATTAAATAAATCATAATTTATATATGTTTTCAAACAACTAATCTTCCCTAATAAAACATTACTTATAACTCTTGCTTTTCATTTGCAAAAATTTATAATCTTAGATAATATAATATTTTATGGAAGAGGAAGATATTACTCACATAGCAATATTTAAGGGGAAAAAAGTTAGAACCCATTGGGATGAAGAAAAAGAAAAATGGTTCTTTTCTATAGTTGATGTTATTGAAATTTTAACTGAAAGTCCAAGACCTAGAAAATATTGGGCAGACTTAAAGGCAAAACTAATAACAGAGGGGTCTGAACTGTCCGATAAAATCGGACAGTTGAAGATGATTGCTGAAGATGATAAATTAAGAGAAACAGATGTAGCAGACACAGAACAGATTTTAAGATTGATTCAATCTATTCCTTCTAAAAAAGCAGAGCCATTTAAGCTTTGGCTTGCAAAAGTTGGAAATGAAAGAATTGATGAAACACATAATCCTGAATTAACAATAGATAGAGCTATGAAAACCTATCTGAAAAAAGGTTATTCTAAGGAATGGATAAATCAAAGGCTTAAAACAATAGAAGTAAGAAAAGAATTAACTGATGAATGGGAAAGAGTAGGTATTCAAGATGATGCAGAATTTGCTATCTTAACAGATGAAATAACAAAAGCTTGGTCAGATTTATCAATAAAAGATTATAAAAAGTTGAAAAGTTTAAAAAAAGAAAGTTTAAGAGATAATATGACTAATTTAGAACTTGTTCTAAATATGCTTGCAGAAGTTACCACTAAAGAAATTTCAAAAAACGAAAATCCAATAGATTTTCCTGAAAGTTTAGATGTAGCTAGAAAAGGCGGTTCTGTTTCGGGAAATGCAAGAAAAGAAATAGAATCAATGATTGGAAAACCTGTTGTTTCAGAAGAAAATTATCTTGATACCTTAGAAAAACTAAAGAAAAAAAGGAAAAAAATTGAAATTATTATATAACTCATATATTTTTATATCCTGAAACTCATATATCTACCCCATAACTCTTGCTTCTCATCTGTATCTTAAATACCCCACAAAACTTCTCATCCTCACAACACTACCAAACCTCTTCGTATTTTGGTTAGATTTATCTTCCAACATAATCATCAAAACCCAGAATTTCTAGGTGACCACAAATAACTATTTATTCTTTTTTGTAGGCACTCCAACTAATAAAGAATTATTAACAATTAACTAATAATCATTCTTTCAACAAATCCTTTCCCCTATTATTTCTTTCTAAAAAGTTTTTGATAAACTTTTGATTTTGTTCACTATCAACAACTCCTGTTACCTGATAAACTCCTGCCTCTTTTTTAACTGCTTTAACACTAACACCTGCTTTTTCATATGCTAATTTTGTTAATAATACTTTTTGTTTAGAATCTTCTGCAAGTTTTTTAATACTTGGTATTAAATTGCCCAATGAAGTAAATTTAAGTATTCCTCTTTCAACTTTATTAATTATTTCACCACTACCAATACCCATACCAAACTCAATTTTTTCTACAGATGAATGATTACTATCAATTATTGCTTTTCTTATTGCACCTGCTGTCTTTATAGCAGCAATTTCATTTTGATATGATTTAGTAACCAAAGGACTAAAGATTATTGTTAAATATTCCCCTTTTTCATAAAATGCACCATGTCTTTCAGAAATCAATTCAGTTATTTGTTTTAATGATTCTTTATTGCTATCATTTAATTTATTTTTAATTTTTATAACTAAAACAGCAACAGGAGTTTTATTTCCATCCATAACTAAAACAGGTTCTGCTTTATTTGAAAAAGAAATCTTTATAGGAATATAACTTTGTTTAATTCCTTCTCCAAAACTTGGTTGACTTGCTCTAGAATCAATTTTAGGTTTAAACCCAAATCTTTCTCTAACATGATAAGCAAAAGACTTTTGCTTTAATACATTTCTAAAAGCAAATAATAAACCTGCACCTAAAATAACAATAAAAAATATCCAAATAATAGGAGTATTTAATGCAACAAGTCCTTTTTTAATTTCTTTAATACCTATAACATTTCCTGTTAAACTAATTCCGCCCTTAGAAATACTTGTTTCTCCATCCCTTGCTTGCAAATCATATTCGCCATCTCCAGTTAGTCTAAACTCTTTTTGTTCTCCAAGCCCCAACTTAACTGATTTTACAAAAGTAACGCCATTTAACATTACTTCCATATCTTTCTCATAAGGAATATTACCTATGTTAGTCACAATGAGCATATCCCCTACTACTTCAAAGTTTGCAATTGCTTTTTCATTTACATAAAATTTTTTATTTGCACTTATATTTTTAGAAGACACTTGTATACCATAATATCCTGAACTTAAATTACTTTGAATTTTATATTCTGAAGTTTCTGATGATTTAACAATTTTTTCAAGTATTTTGTTAAAATTACTATCAGTAATTACTACTCTTGCATCATCAATAATTTGTTCTCCACCCTGGTCAATTAACATTGGTTTAAATTCAAGGGTCTCATCAGGATTAATGCTTTGTAAAACCATTGCAATATCTGCTTTTTTCAAAATCTGATTAATCTTTAAACTTCCTGTAGCAGTTCCTTCACTTGTTATTCTATCTAAAGAATCTTTTTCATAAGCTAAAATATTTAATGTATAAGTTTTTGCAGGAGTATTTTCATTTAGTCTAATACTCACTCTAAATAATCCTTCTACAATTTTCCCACTAAAAGTTTGATTATTTCCTCCTAACAATGGGATTGTTATTTCAACTTCTCCATTAGAACCATTTCCATTTAATCTTTTTACATTTCCAGAAACTATTATTTCATCTGAAGGATTTGAAACAAATTTCTCAACATCTAATTTAATATCCAATAATCTAGAAATTTCAAAAGAATCACTCTTTTGAGAAATCTCAGGATATTCTACTAAAAAATAGCAAGAACCCTCTAAATCTTTAATATAAGAAGAAGTCAATGGAAATTTAATTTTAATTTTTCCAGCATCATCAGGCAAACCATTAAAAACATTTATAGAAGTATCGCAAACTAAATCTACTTTTAAAAACCCTTCAAGGATAGGATTTACACTAACTTCTGTTTCAATAATATCTCCTAAATTATAATATTGTTCTATTTGAGTAAAAGAAATTGTTGCAGATATATTTGTAATTAAAAACAAGGCAACAACTAATCCTAATATTAAGCTCTTTTTCATATGTTTCATAGTAAAAATGCATATTTAAATGTTTTTCGTGTGGAGGCTACATCCCAACTAAACTAATTCTATAATTTTTTACAAATCGGCAGGTTTAA